>JBDTEF010000024.1:0-15142 GCA_039922615.1 Ginsengibacter sp. | reverse complement strand
ACGAAGTGCCTGTCATTATGGATTGTACGCACAGTTTGCAACAACCGAACCTGGGTAGTGTAACAGGCGGTAATCCGCAAATGATAGAAACTATTGCCAAAGCCGCTATAGCTGTGGGTTCTGATGGGTTGTTTATAGAAACACATCCTGATCCATCGTGTGCAAAAAGTGATGGCGCAAACATGTTGAAATTGGATCTGTTGGAAAATTTATTGGAAAAGCTGGTAAGATTGAGAGAGGCGATTTAGTTAAGGCCAAGGTATCATTTCTACATTTTTCATAAAATTCACAATTAATCTCTTTTAAGCAATTTTACGTATAACATTTGTGGAATAGCTATTGGTCATTTGAAGTAGTGTGATAAACATTTCCAATAGGCCATTTATAACTGAATGTTCTATTTTTTTAAATAATTTTTATGAATACAATTATTAAATATCTTTCAATTTTCACAGTTATTTCGATTTTGCTGCTGATGAGCACAACATCGATTGCTCAAAAATTGTATTTAAAGACTTCGCCGAATAACAGCCAGGAAAATATTGATTCATTACCCCGGATTCCTGCATACCTTTCCCTTGCTGCAGATAACAGGATCCAACCAAATACTTTTTCAATTTCTTCAACTTCGGCCTTTTGCAACCAGGCTTTTTTTTGTCGGCAGGAAGTAAAATTAGAAAAAGCAATAAAGGTGCCTGTGAAGTTCAGATTGGGTTCACTGGAGCAAGCCAATTACTATGAAGGGAAAAGGTAGCCTGTTATTGAAATAAAAATCTGCCACAAACTTTTTTTTCGTATATCTTTAGGAACTTCCTACACGCTGTAGGCTTAAACAAGAATAATTATGGCTTTTATTGATACTGTTTTGCAAGAACCTTCTTATGGTTGGCAAGATGATAAAGGAGAGTTGGTAGTACCTACTTTTTCCCGACTTTATGGTGAAGCATTTAACAGGGTAAATATATTTAAATCAAAAAAGAACTGGATCAGCCTGATCAGCTGGTTCATGGTTTTGTGCATGTTACCTTTTTTTGCACTTTTTATCTTTAAATACTTTTCCATCAAATTGCTTATCGTATTTCTGATTTACACCATGATCATAATGAGTACGCACGGCACTATCTGGTTTCATAGGTACTGCACACATAATTCTTATACATTTAAAAATAAATTCTGGCGAATTCTCACACAAAATTTAGTGATCAGGACATTTCCGGAAGAATTGTATGTTGTTTCTCACCATGTTCATCATGCAAAATCAGATATTCCGGGTGATCCATATAATCCAAAAGGCGGATTTTGGTATTGCATGCTTTCAGATGTCAACCACCAGAGTATTTCAAAAAACATGAATGAAACGGACTATCTGAAAACTGCCCGTTTTTTAAAGAATTCCGGAATAAAAATGAATAGTTATTCCCAGTATAAAAAATGGGGATCCGTTGTGTCTCCGGCCTATGCGATTGGAATTTGGATTTTGAACTGGTCATTTTGGTACACTGCCTTTTATTTGATTGGTGGGAATGCATTGGCATGCACTCTTTTTAGTGCGGCCATGTTTTGGTTCATTTTTGTGAGAGCATTTAATTATACAGGCCATGGAAAAGGGCACGTAAAACACATAGATGGAATAGATTTCGACAGATCAAATTTGTCTATTAATCAAACCAGGCCCGGGCTTTTTTCGGGAGAATGGCATAATAATCATCACTTATATCCGGCCAGTGCCCGCGCAGGTTTTTTACCTTACCAGATAGATCTTGCCTGGATCTATATCTGGATTTTATCTAAAATCGGTGGCGTTACCAGTTACCGCGATTCTAAGAATGATTTTCTTCTTAAATATAAAAATGCAAAAGAAAGTAAGCAAAAGGTCCAAAATGCTCCTGTCGGAATGCAATAAATGTATCCATTTATGCTTTAGTAGATATACTTTCAGACATTGGCAAAATTGATTTTCTTTGAATGGAATTTTTAATTAGTTTTGCCTTCCCAAAAAATGGTGGTTGTAGCTCAGTCGGTTAGAGCATCAGATTGTGATTCTGAGGGTCGTGGGTTCGAGCCCCATCATCCACCCAAAATCCTGCATTAAAAAAATGCAGGATTTTTTCATTAGCGCCATTTTTTATCAAACCTCCAAAAAACGACCAATTTTTTTAGGAATTTGAACTGGAATTGAGGCAATAAAATATGACTATAAAAGCTATTTATAACGGTCAGCACTTAACGCCGCCTGCAATTACTTTAATACCATTCATAAAGAATTATAATTTTTTTACACTAATATCAATGGAGATTTGCAAACTTTAAATAATAAAAAAATGAAATATAGTTTTAAGCTGTTAATGGTATTAATCATATCGGTTGTAACAGGTAATTTATTCGCGCAAATGCCGGGCATGCGACCTCAGGGTGGCGGACAGAATGTGAACGTTGGCCATTTTTATGGTAAAATACTGGACGAAAATGGCAAGCCAATGGTAAGTGCTTCCGTGCAACTGACCCAAAATAAAATGGACACTGCCACTAAACAGAAAAGAGATTTTGTGATTGCTATCACCTTAACTGATGGTAAAGGAGATTTTAGTATCGATAAGTTATCTGTGTTAGGTAATTATCAATTGTTGGTAACCGCAGTTGGATATGCACCCACTATAGAGAAAGCAAGTTTCAATTTAAAAGCCGGAGTTATTGACAAAGATCTTGGCAATATCAAATTGAAAACAGATGAGAAACAACTTGCAGGAGTTGTAGTGACTGCCAATAAAGGAATGCTCCAGATGGGCATCGACCGTAAGGTATTCAACGTAGATAAAAGCCTGACAAGTGTAGGTGGATCGGCTGTAGACGTGATGAAAAATGTACCTTCTGTGAGTGTAGATATCGATGGTAATGTAACACTAAGAAATAAAGCACCACAAATATTTGTAGATGGCCGGCCAACAACGCTGACCTTGGAGCAGATACCCGCAGATGATATTGAAAGTGTAGAAATTATCACGAACCCTTCTGCTAAGTTTGATGCATCCGGCGGAGGAGCAGGAATATTGAATATCGTGCTTAAGAAGAACAGGAAACCCGGTTACAATGGAAATATAAGTGCAGGAGTGGATACCAAAGGTGGTACAAGTCTTAGAGGAAATGCAAATATAAGACAGGGGAAAATTAATTTCTTTGTTGGTGGAATGATCAATAACCGCAGATCAGGTGGTTCACAATCTACTACCCGTACGGATTTCGTTAATGGAACTAAAACTATTTTTCAACAGACAGGTAATCCCCAGAGCAGCGGCAACTTTGCTTATGGACGTGCAGGATTAGACTACCTGATTGACAATAGAAATACGCTTACTGTTTCCGGTTCAGCTGTTGGTGGCACTTTTCCAAATAATAACCGCTTCGACATTTTAAGAGATACCATCATCGGTGATTACACCTCAAGGGTGACCGGCGTGAACCTTTCAGATGCTAATTTTAAATTCAGCAACTATGGCGGTCAATTGAGCTTTAAACACAATTTTGCAAAGCCAAATAAAAATATTACGGCGGATTTGAATTATAGTGCAAGTACAAACTCTAACCAGTTTGTGACATCGACCAAATACAATAACGCCGGGGATGAACAGGCATTTGGCCAACAAAAAAGTGTAGGATCAGGGAATTCTTCCAACTTTACGGCTCAGACAGATTACTCTAATCCAATCAATGACCGTGTGAAATTGGAAATGGGTTTGCGCGCATCAGTCAGGGATAACAATAGCAAAAATGAAAACTTTATTTTCAATTCTAAAACAAATGAATATTTTCCCTTAACCGCATTGAATAGCAGGTATAAGTATACTGACCAGGTTTATGCAGGTTATGTAACGTTTTCTCAGAAAATAAAGGATTTCACTTACCAGTTAGGCGGTCGTGTGGAAAGTTCTAATTACACAGGTACTTTAATTGATTCAAACCAGGTTTTTAAAAATTCCTACCCATTGAGTTTTTTCCCAAGCCTTTTTCTGACACAGAAGCTTACAGAAAACCAGGACCTTCAATTAAATTATTCAAGAAAAATCAACAGGCCTAACTTTTTTCAAACCATTCCTTATTTAGACTATAGTGATTCATTAAATATAAGCAGGGGTAATCCCAACCTGAAGCCTGAATTTACAAACCTTGTTGAACTTTCTTACCAGGTAAATCTTGGAAAAGGAAATAACCTCCTTAGCACTCTTTATTATAGAAATACCAATGATCTCATCACCAATTACCAATTCCGGGATAAAAATCCGAATGCGTTGCGATCAGACTCTATTTTTATAAATTCTTATGAAAATGCCAGCAGCTCTTATGCTTACGGTTTAGAGGTTACATCAACTAATAAAATTGCAAAATGGTGGTCTATCACTTCTAATATTAACTTGTATAACTCCTTCATTAATGGTGGAAATTTACAAGGTGGTTTAAATAATCAGTTGGTAAGTTGGTTTGGTAAACTAAATAATACTTTTATCTTCCCAAAGAATTATAGTATTCAATTTACAGGAGATTATACAAGTAAAACGATTTTACCACCGGGCAGAGGCGGTGGCGGTGGTGGAATGTTTTATGGTGGAGGTAGTCTTTCAACTGCCAATGGTTACACAGAACCTGTTTATGGATTTGACCTTGCTGTTAAGAAGGATTTCCTTAAAGACAAAGCAGCATCTATTTCTTTAAGCATGAATGACATTTTTGCCACAAAAGTGTATAGGGTTCATTCAACATCAACGTTTTCAAAATCTGTTTATACTATCCAGGATAATGAAAGAAGAAGAGATGCGCAAGTGTTGAGATTGAACCTAAACTGGCGCTTTGGAAATGCTGATTTTTCGTTATTCAAACGTAAAAACATGAAAGCTGAACAGGAAAGTATGCAGGGAGGGATGGAAAACGTAAAATAATTATAAATTAAACAGTTTGATAATCAAAAAAAGGCGTCCTCAACGGATGCCTTTTTTTATTGACAGGTAACAATTATTTCTCAAAATAATCTGTAAAACCAGGGAAGGAGACTTTGAAAAAATAAATAGGAAATGGGATTATAATTGATCCAATATTTATTTATTGTTGCTTTTTTCTCAGAAACCAATAGTAAAAAGGAATTCCTAATAATATCAGGAATACACCGATTGCTGCTTCCCGAGGTCTTGCTATAATTGTGTTACCAATAAGCACAATACAAAAAAGTATAAAAATTGCCGGCACCACAGGATAGCCCCACACCTTGTATGGCCTCTCAGCATCCGGCATCTTTTTTCTTAAAATAAATACGCCCATTGTGGTTGCTCCGTAAAAGATGAAAGCAGCAAAAATAAGCATATCCGTAAGTTGATCAAATGTGCCGGAAAGTACCAAAAGACAAGCCCAGATTCCCTGGTACCATAAAGCATTTCCCGGCACCTGGGATGAATTGATCTTTGCCATTTTTGGAAAAAATAAACCCTCGCTCGCCATAGCAAAGGCAGTTCGCGCATTCGTAAGGATAGTCGCGTGCGTACAGCCGAATGTAGTAATAATGATCAGCAAAGAAATAAATAGCACACCACCTGAACCCCAAAATGTCCTGGTGGCCTCAATGGCTGCCACCTGGTTCCCGGCGGCCTTTACCTGTTCCAAACCTTCAACAGACATTACTGACAAATACGTAATGTTAGCTAAAAGATAAACGACAATAACTGTTACCAGGCCGATAATAATACTTAACGGAAGATTTCGGTGCGGGTTTTTAATTTCACCACCCAGGAACCCAACAGAATTCCATCCCTCATATGCCCAAAATGCAGCTAGCATAGCTGTAAAAACAGCGCTCACAGTTACTGATTCGGAATTAGTAGTTTGCATTGAAAATACGGATGAAATATCAGCAACCGGACTCGTAGCGCCAAATAGGACAATACTCAGAATGCCTGCTAACACAAGTACAATAATTACGGAGCTCAAATTAGCTCCCAGCTTCAATCCCCTGCTATTGAACCAGGTTAGAAAAAGGACCAAAGCTATGGCTATTAATTTTACATTAAATCCATCAAACGGATAGAAAATACCTCCAATATTTACATCTTTCCAATTCTCCAGCACAGCCGGAATTGCAACGATGCTATTTAAAGATTCGGCAAATACATAGGCAATTGAGGCAATGGCTGCTGTCTTGATAGCTGCAAAATTTGACCAGCCGTATAAAAATGAAAAGAATTTTCCGTAGATCTTTTTATAATAGGCATATTCTCCTCCCGTAGCTGCCAGCATGCTGGCAATTTCAGCATTGCTAAGTGCGCCAAAAAGAGTAATGATTCCTCCCAATAGCCAACAGATAAGTATCCACCCGGGGGAGTGAAGTTCGGATGCCATTGGAGCAATTTTTTTGTAAACGCCGGATCCAATCACATTTCCAATAACCATAACAATGGCTAACCGAAGCCCAAGCGTTCGGTTCAGGTGCGAAGGTAAAGTCATAAAAAGTTAGTTTAGTTTTGAGTTTCAAAGCTAATAAAAAGTTAACGTCTCATAAATTAAAAATAAGCCGATTTAAATATTGAGTATCATTGCATTTTCTACGGAAAACCCCTTTATGAAACATTACAAAATAGTTGGCTTGGCTGCAGCACTTTTATTGGTGATCAGCTGTTTTTTACCCTGGGCATATTATACTGATATTGACAAACATTTTACAGGATTTTTCACCTACCAAAATATGTATGGCAAGCCAGCCAAAGCTTTCATATTTTTGGCGGTGGTTTCCCTGGTATTGATCTATGTAAATAAGATCTGGGCTAAAAGAACCTTGCTATTTTTAAGTGCTGTAACAATAGCTTATACTATCAAAACGTTTGTATTATTTACCTCCTGCTACAGTGGAGTTTGTCCTCAAAAAGAATACGGCTTATACTTATTGATCATTAGTGTTGTAGGGCTGGTAGTTGCTTCAGTATTCCCGGATATAAAATTGATAGAAAAGGAAGGGGAATAAAGTAATGCGATGATTCAGCAGTAAAATTTAAGTTACTAAAATTCTTTGGTCCTACATTGAAGACTGTCAGAAAACTTATTCAAAGCTAGACCCTTTATTTATATATTTTGCGCTTCCACGGGTTCAATTTATCAATGTTGTAAAATCCTAAGGAGTGAAAATAAATAACGATGCCCGAAAATTTCAGGGTTTCGAAGCTTTTATTGGAACAATTCCAGGTGCGTTTTTGGTCTCCTGGCATCCAGCCATTTAAAGTTTTTCAATTCCTTTTGATCAGCGGGGATTTTGGTCATTGGATACATGTTGCCTGTGACAGTATTCACATAACTAACTCTTTTTAATTCATCCTTTTTAAAATAAAGTTCAATTACATCTGCCGCAGCCCGGTTCATGCCATAGTAGGAACTATCATCTTCCTGCATGTAATGAATACTTTCGGATTGCGATCCTCTTACCCTCACATAATCAATCTTGCCATCAATAAAATAAGCATTTAGCGTTTTGCCGGACATTTGGTTAAAAAAACCTTCGCGGGTTTTATTGACAACCATTGTCTGCTCATAAGCATATACTCTTTTCGGCTTATTATTTTCTGTAAATAAAAACATTGTATCGCCGGTCAGTTGCGACTGACCGTTCCAAACTACCGGGTCATAATACAATCTGAATGTAGAATCTTTGGTCGAATAAAACATACTGTCACACACGCTTTGCAACGAATCGTTGAATATTTTTACATTGTGAAATGCAAGAAAATACCTGATGGAAGAATCACTTTTATCAGCTGAATCTTTCATTTCTTTTTCCCTCTTTTGGTTCTGAACAATGTTCGGTAAGCTTTCTTTAGATACTGGTTCCTCCAATGCTATTCTTGTATCCTCTTTAAGATTTTTTGCAAAAGTGTCTGCTAATCCTCTAGCAGGATGTCGCATTTCACCTGTATCAGGAACCGACCCGGAAGGAAGTTTTTCTTTACCGGCTAACGTATCAATAATAATTTTTATTTTACCAGGCAGCGAATCATTTATTATTACAGGCAACCTGGCTGAATCTCTTTTTTGAATGGAATCAAGTGGAAGGTATTTCGCAGTGGAGTCGTTATTTTTTATGTTGTGGACCTTTTCATTTTCCGAAAGATTCACATTGATCACAGTGTCTTTTTGTAGCATCATTTTTTGCATTTCCACCTTCGTGGTGATCCCGGAAAATATAGTATCACCTGCAATATAAGTGCTGTCTTTGTCCTTTATAATAATCGCCACAGGTTTGCGCGTCGCCAGGAAACTATTATTTTTTTTGTTTAAAAAAATCTGGTTAGCAATCACTACAAAATTGTTTGACGTATCGATTACAACTGCATTTCCTTCCATTTGCGCATTGCCCGTTTTATTGTCCAGTGCCATGTTATCAGCGGTATATATTCTGCCGCTACTATCTTTTACCGTGGTGCGGCTGGTGAAGAATGCATTACCGGTTTTAAGGTCATAAGTCCCTTCGGAAGTATTTATTTCTACATCAGCATTTTTTATGTTTGTTTTACTGATGAAAGAGCTCATTTTAGTGCTCATATTGTATAATAATGAGTCGGCGCGCAGGTGGTCTTTTGGACCATCTAATTTTACATTCTTTTTAAAATATACATCTTTTGTATCAGCATAATAAGTGCCGTCCACACTGGTGATAACCGTTTTGTTTTCTATTACTTTTCCTCCATTGTAAAAATTACCGATACCGGAAGCCATATTGTAATCCAGGTCTTGCGTCAGGAGGGTTCCTTTGCCATCAGTTAACCTTACATCTTTCTTTAAATAGGCCATCTTTTCTACGCCGAGGTATTTTAAATACTGCGAATAGGTATTTAGCGTGTCTGCCTGGTTTATATGTATATTTCCGAAAGCCTCAATAGTATGCGTCGTATTATTGATAACGGCGCTATCACTGGAAAATATTACATTCCCCTGTTTTACTATGGCTCCTCCTGCTAGTGTTTGTAATGTAGTGACAGAATCCAGTTTGATAGAACGTAAGCTGGGCGCTCTCAATATTTCGAATTCACGTAAAGTATCTTTTGTAGAAGCAGGCGCCACCTGGCCAAAAGATAGAATGCTAAATGATAAAAAAAATAGAGAGGCTAAAAATTTTACCCAATTAAACATTCTATGGATTTACTATTTTCAAGGTATCATCAATAAGGGGTGCTGTTATATAATTTCCTTTATCTTTTTTACCAAAAATAGATATACCAATATATCTTTTAGGATGCACTCTTATGTCATCGAGTAGAATATTCATTTTATTGGTGGTAGCTTCCAGGTTACTGTACAATGTTTTATCATTTAATAAAAGTCCCAAAGAGCCACTGTTACTATTGATCTTTTGAGCCGTTTCTTTAAAATTATTCACGGCAACCTGGAGACTGTCAATCGTTCGCTGCACTTTTATATTGGCAAAATTTGCAGAAGCTTTTCTGGCATTCTCCATGATACTATCCAATTTCCCATTATTTGAATTGAGATTGGCTGTGAAGGTATTCACATTGTTCAATGATTTTGACAGCGCGCCATTTTGGGCGTCCAGCATTAATTGAAGTGAATTAGCAGACACAGCAAAGGATCCTGTAACGGTGTTCAAATTCGCGACAATTTCTTTAATATTATTTTTAGTATTAGGATCAAATGTGCTCGTAACCAAATGAAGCACTGAATCCAACGATTTCACCGCATTTTTTACTTCGTAAAGCACAGGATTAATAATTTTCAAGGCTTCATTAAATGCACTTCCGGAAAGCGATGTAACCAGCGTATCGCCACTTTTTAAATATTTTGTACTGTTTCCCAATTGGATCTCCATTGTGGGGCTTCCCAGGAGGTTTGGATTGATCAATGCCAGGGAATTTGCAGGTATATTTACATCTTTAAAAAGGCTGACCGTTACCAAAATCTGCTTCATATCTTTTCCACCATCCAGGCTTTCAATTCTTCCTATCTGGAGACCGTTGATCATTACAGGATTCGATTTGGCTAATCCTTGCACATCTTCATAAACTGCATACAAGTTATTGCTCTTCTTAAAAATATCTTTCCCCTTTAAAAAGTTAAAGCCTATAATAAGCAAAGCGATTCCCACAACAGCAAGAAGGCCGATTTTTGTTTCGTTATTGATTTTCATTAAACAAGATTAAAAAAGAATTTACCGGGTTACGATTATAATAAACGAAAATAGGAAAGTTAAGTCAATTAGTAGTAAGTAGATGAGTTAATTATAATTAGATAATAACCCGCAAATTAAAAAGTGAATAGTTGGTAAGTGAATGGTTAGGTATAGAAGTAGTAAGACCAGAAGGCAATAGTCAGGTGGTGTGAACCTGAATTGTCATCATTACTTTCAATTGTAACCTGTAATTTTTGATTTTTAATAAAAAATTACTCATTAATTCTTAAGGCTATCTGCCGGGTTCGCCACATTACCTTTTATATTTTCCACCTGGTCCCGATATTTCATAATTGCTCTTGCAATAGCTTCTGCTATTTCCTGCTGGCCTTTATCACTGGCAAGATAGCGCTCATCATCATAGTTGGCTAAAAATCCGGTTTCAATTAAAATAGCAGGCATTCGGGTGGCATGCAATACCCATAAACCTTTCTCTCTTTGCCATACGCCTAAATCATTCCTGCCGGTTTTAGAAATTTCTTCCTGAACCGCAGAAGCAAGTAAGTAACTTTTTTTAAAATAACGTTGAGAATATAATAGTGCACTGGCTTTCCATTCCGGGCTCTCATAATTTACATTTAAAGAACTGTCGCCTTCATCTGTCTGGTATTCCAGGTCAGCATTTTCCATTGCCTTTATTTTAAGGGCAGTTTGCCTTGCCACAAGGATCAATGTGCTCGTACCTTTCCTGGATGTAGGTATTTTAAAATATTCTTTGATAGGTACCTCCCTGGTATGTTTTGTTACAATCTTCTTTTTCTTTTTCCCTTTTCCGGAATATTTAACGGTAGTATATGTTTCAGCGCGGTAGCCGGTAATCCGGGATCCTGTTTTGAGGTCAACAGCATCAGCATGAATGCAAACGAATAAGTCACCATGATTATCATTGGCAAATTGTGCTTTTTGCATTACCGATTGGGTCATATCCGTTGTACGCGTAGGAATTATATTTATATCAGGCATTTGTTTTTTCAATTCGGCAACCAGCTTCATTGAAATAGCCAATGTGACATTTTTTTCAACCAGGCCCAGGGCACCCTCATATTCTCCTCTCGCACCCGCATCTGCGCCACCATGTCCGGGATCAATAATGATCGTTTTTATTTTTTTGATAGCCTGGGCGCTGGCCTGGTTACTTATTAGAAAAACAGCAAACAAGGTAACACTCATCAACTTTAAAAAAGAATTCAAAAACAAGCAATTTTTTTTGGTAAGCATTTATATAAAATATTTTTTATTTTAATCTAAAAATAATGTTTTACAACCAGGGAAGGCACAATAAAAATGTTCAGAAAATGATTCGTTCTTGCAATCCTGCCAAACAAATTTCAATTGATTCCCCAACTTTTTGAACCGTCTTCTTTTCGTAAACTTATTCATATATACGATCTCTACAAGCGAAAAGAATGTCCGGCTTAATCATTTCACACCTTGTTAACGGCTATCTCCAACTAACAATTCTTTCAAAGGAAAACTTTTTTCTGTTGTAGAAAAGCAAAAGTTGGAAGTATAGTATAAGGAGTTAGTGTCAAGTCCTTAATAGAAGTTTACATTGTTGTTCAAAAAAGAAAAATTTGGCATAAAATGAATTCAACGTGTTTTTATTTTTTCAGTATTTGATATTGTAATGATGATGTTTCAAAAAATGGTATTTAAAATTCCGGGATCTAGTAAATAAGTTTTTAAAAACCAGGCATTTTTTTCTTTAGTCAATGATAAATTCAATTTAACTAAAAAGATGAGTAAGGTATTTCTAATCTTCACACCACCTTACATAGATTCTTTATATTTTTGCTCACCTTACACATGCAAACCATAAACAAATTTAGCTTTAAATTGTTCGTACTGATTTTTGTTGTTGCTAACCTGTTTATACTGACGGTAGCAGCAAGAGAAAAGCAGTTGCATGAACTAACTTTTCACACCATCTTAACCCCTGAATCTCACCAAGCAATTACTGCTAAGAAAAACCATTTCTCTATTGTAGGAAAGCAAACATTTTTTCAAGACACTATTCCTGCTACTAAAAAACTTAATACAGATTCCACATTCCCAAAAAAGCCGGATAGTGTTACCATAAAATTCGACTCCTTATTCAAAAAAGATTCTCTTCAATCACGATTAAGAAACGATACACTTCCTTATAAATTATCTAAAAATGCCCTGGAGGATCCGGTAGCTTATTCTGCTGAAGATTCCGCGGTTGTAAATGTGCCGGAAAGCAAAGTGACTTTGTATGGGCAAAAAGCAACAACCCATTACAAGGACAATGATGTTACTGGTCCTATCATTTCATTTAACCAAAAAACAGGCGATATAACTGCCTATTTAAAACGGGATAGTACAGGAAAGGTTATTGCCTTTCCATCTTACAAAAGTGGTGAATTCAGCTCCCAAAGTGATTCATTCCGGTTCAACATGAAAACAGGAAGAGGCATTACTAAGAGTACATACACGCAGCAAGGCGAGATGTATGTATATGGAGAAACGATCAAGAAGGTCAATGACAAAGTATTTTATGCATTAAGGGGAAGATTCACCACCTGCGATCTTGACACACCGCATTTCGCTTTTATCAGCAATAAAATTAAATTTATAACAGGAAAGGTGGCGATTTCCGGACCGGTACATCCGGAATTTGAAGGTGTACCCATTCCAATTTATTTTCCCTTTGGAATATATCCTTTAAACCCTGAAAGGCATTCAGGCTTACTGCCTCCTAACTTTACAACGAATCAGCAAAGAGGACTTGGCTTAGAAGATCTTGGCTATTATAAAGTTGTCAACGATAATTGGGACGTCATTTTCCGAAGTTCAATTTATTCCTATGGTGGCTGGTCAGCTAACATTAATCCCCGGTATTATAAACGGTATAAGTATAGTGGCAACCTGGCATTTACCTATCAACATTTCAATTTGAATTTTAAGGGCGATCCTGATTTTCAGAAAAACAGGAGTTTTAAATTGAACTGGAGCCATTCAGCGGATACCAAATCAAGGCCGGGTGTTACTTTCTCTGCTTTTGTGGATGCTTCGAGCAGTTCATTCAATAAAACTGTACCCAATAATCCATCCCTGAATTTTGATAACACGCTGCAATCAACTATTTCTTATCAAAAAAACTGGATTGATAAACCTTTTTCCCTGTCACTGGCAGCATCAAATTACCAGAATACGAATTTAAAATCTTTTGATCTTAGTTTGCCGACAGCCAGTTTTAATGTAACCACTATCTATCCGTTTAGAAGAAAAGAATTTGCGGGTCAGCCAAAATGGTATGAAAATTTAGGCATTGGATATATCGGGAGTTTGGTCAATAGATTTTCATTTTCTGATTCTGCCAATGCACCAGGTGTGCTCAACCAGTTAAGAAAGAATTTGCGCTGGGGTGCAAGGCACCAGATTCCGATAAGTTTATCGCTGCCCCAAATAGGCATCTTCCAGGTATCTCCTGGTGTGAGCTATGAAGAAACCTGGTACCAAAAAAAATCAACCCGTTATTTTGATACAGCAAAAGATACATTGATCACCAATGTGCAGGATGGATTTTTCACAGCTAGAGCCATGTCCTTTAGCCTTGGATTATCTACCAGGTTTTTTGGTATGTTTACTTCAAAGAATAAAAATTCAATGATAAAAGCAATTCGTCATGAATTAAAACCTTCCATTTCGCTGAATTACACACCTAACCTTAATAATAGAAACTATTATTATGCCGTAGTAGACACCACCGGGGTTAAGCAGATATTTCCCTATTTTGAGAGTCAGTATAATATAAACGGCCCCTACTCTTCCACTACTTTTGCAGGTCTTAATTTTGGCTTGGACAATAACATCACGATGAAGGTTCGTAACAGGAAAGACACTTCCGGCACTGCTACAAAAAAGATTCCGCTACTTGACCAATTGAGCATCAGGGGAAATTATAATTTTGTACTTGACTCATTTAACTTCTCTCCTCTTTCTATAGATGCCTCCACTAATTTATTCAATAAAGTGAATGTATCAGCGGGTGGAAATTTAAATTTGTATGAAGTAAACTCCAGTGGCCGGCCTGTCAATCAATTGATCTGGAAGCGAAATCCTTTCTCGCTGGGCAGATTGACCAGTGCCAGTATTTCATTATCAAGCCAGTTTTCCGGAGGCAACAAAAAAACCGGCGAGCAAGCTGGCCTGCAACCGGGAAATGCGCCTGATTTGAATCAATATGACCAGGATCAATACAACAGTGATCTTGCTTACATCAGGAATAACCCGGGTGAGTTTGCTGATTTTAGTATTCCCTGGTCAGTCAATTTATCCTATTCCCTTTTTTACAATAAAACATTTGTTCTTAACAGCGGGTTTCAGAATTCCTTTGCCCAAAACATCATATTTGGGGGATCATTGGCGCTGACTAAAAAATGGCAGATGCAGGTAAATGGCGCCTATAATATAACGGAGTCTACTTTGATACCATTATCATTCTCCATATCCAGGGATCTGCATTGCTGGCAAATGAGCATTAGTGGCTCACCGATTGGCTTTAACCGCTATTTCAGCATAAATATCAGCCCAAAATCACCTTTACTTCGTGACCTGAAAATCAATAGGACACGAAGCTTCAGCAACTACAATCTATAAAGCAAAAAGCATTATTTCACCTTTTAATCCTTCAAAGTAGTAAGATACAATGGTGATAATGATCTGATCAATTTTAAGCAACTTTTCCTGAAACAGTTTTTGGCGTAGTTGCCCTGATATACTTTATCCAGGTTTTTACAAAATATATATTATTTTCTGTGCCAATATTAAAATTACAGAGGTGCATGGAAATATTATAACCTACGCAGTTTGAGGTAAGCACATAATCAAGTTTATCTCCTTTCGAAAGTGACAACAATTGCCCGCGAAAATCGACACAACCTATCTTATATTGTTTTGCTTCTTTTAACCGGC
>JBDTEF010000023.1:0-14886 GCA_039922615.1 Ginsengibacter sp. | reverse complement strand
TTCGTTTCCTTGCTGATTACTACAATGACGACATCTATTATGGTTCCAAATATCCCGGTGAAAATTTAGTAAGAGCAGGCAACCAGGCGATCTTACTTCAACGACTTTTAGAAAAGAAAGAAATATTATCTGGTTTTATTGAATGAGATCATTTATAGATTTTATTGAACAAAATTACTTTGATCATCAATAATTTTTTATTGGCTTTCCAAGGTTAAAAGTGTTTATATGTTTACAAGACAAGATCAGCTACCACAACGCTTTTCCCTGGTAATAATCCAGTACCTTACTTCTTAAAATAAAGTCGTAGCGGGAAATAATGAGATTTGTATTTGATCTATCTAAATTATTTTTGGTGATCAAATAGTCTACTGATGTAATTAAACCTGTATTGAAACGTATTTCTGCTGCGCGAAAAGATTCGGTGAAAGCTATAACCTGGTTTTCTAATAATTGGTATTTTGCAAATGAATTCTCCACCTCAACATAGGATCTTTCAATAGCCTGTTGCAATTCAGTCTGGGTATGTTGCTCCACCAACCGATAATTTTCGTAGGTTATTTTTGCTCTTTTAATTTTATTACGTGTTTGACCGGCATTAAAAAGAGGGATATTTAAGGTAAGGTTTACCGAACTAAATAAATTGTTGCTTAACTGATCTCCGAAATTAATTTTATCTGTACGGAAATTATTATTTTGTGTATTCACAAAAATTTTGTCGCCTCCAACCATTACATAATCTGTAGAAGCCACCTCCGAAGTATTTAAAAGAAAGGAGCGGGATGCTACGCTTGAATAATTGGTATTCAGGTTTCCCCCCAGGTACAAGGATGGGAAAAGTTCACCCCTGGCAGATTTGATGCTTTTCTCAGAACTTTCTGTACGCAATTTAGCTGCTTTGACACGGGCAAAATTATTTAACGCAGCCTGGTAAATTTCCTCAGGGATTTGTGGGTAAGGTGAAGAAATATTTTCTGGTGATATACCTGCAACTTCAAAATTTTTATTATACGGGATGTTGAGAATCTGGAGCAGATTTAATTTGGCATTTGAAATAGTGGATTTTTGATCTGCTATCGAAATCTGTTCATTGGCAGATTGTCCCTTTAAATCATAAAGCAGTGCGGGGGCTATGGCTCCTTCTTTATTTAATATTTCCAGGCGTTCGATTTGTTTGTCCGTCACCAAAACCTGTTCCTGGATTTGTTTCAGCACATCTTCAGCACTCACTATTTGCAAATAAGAAAGAATAATATTAATAGTGATGCGATCAATGGCATCCTGTCTTTCTAATTTTGATGCTTCATAACCGAGTTTATTTTCCTTTATTTGGTTTTGAAGAGAAGAACCCCTGAAAAGAAGCAAACTACTATTGGCTCCATAGCTTGCGTAGCCGACCTTTTGATTAATGAATGAATTGGTAAATGGATCAATACTACGCCCCTGGTTGATTCCCTGCGATGCAGAAGCATTTAAATCAGGCAGCATAAATGCCCTCGATTGTTTATAATCAATTTCAGCATTTTGCATTTGCAAACCAGCCTGGTTCACATCCAGGTTATTTTTTATACCCAGCTTCACGGCATCCTGTAATGTCATCCTGTCCTGACTTACAGTAGTAAAAGCAATTGATAAGAAAAGAAAATTTAATAAAAAGGTCTTCATTTTTTAATTGAAAATTTAATATTTATAATGGATATTTGACAATTGATTATTGGTAATTTTATAAAAGCAAAAACCAAGTTTCCAAACTACTGTTAAAATTATTATTTCTCCACACGTCCATCTAAAAGATTGATGATCCTGGAACCGTATTCAGCATTTTTTTCAGAATGGGTTACTTGTATAATCGTCACTTTCTCGTCATTTAATTCTTTAAATAGATCCATGATTTCCGCTCCTTGTTTGGAATTCAAATTCCCTGTGGGTTCATCGGCTAATATCAGTTTTGGCTTTACAATCAGTGCCCTGGCGATACCGACCAATTGCTGTTGTCCGCCGCTAAGTTGTGATGGAAACAAGTCTTTCTTACCAACTATTTGAAAACGATCAAGGATATCTGCCACCATTGACTTTCTTTCACTTCCTTTTATATTCTGGTAAATTAGCGGTGTTTCAATATTTTCATAAACAGTTAATTCATCTATCAGGTTATATGCCTGGAATACAAATCCAATATGCTTTTTAAAGATTTCTGCCCGGCGTTTTTCCTTTAATTTCATCACATCTTCACCCATAAAATAGTATTCGCCTTCATTTGGTTCGTCAAGCATTCCGATCACATTTAGCAAACTGGATTTCCCGGAACCTGATGGTCCCATGATAGAAATAAATTCACCTTCTGCTACATCGAGGTTGATATCTTTTAAAATAAAGGTGCGGTTAACTCCGTTGTTATACCATTTGAAAATATTTTTGAGTGAAATCATTAATTAGGTTTTAGGTTTTAGGTATTAGGTTTTAGTTTGATACTGGTGTATAATTAAAAATGAAATTATTCGTATTATGAAGTTTGCTACTTCTATGCCGTGATCTAAAGTGGTTAATAAATAACCACTTATGAGAAAACAGAAAAATTATTATGTTCGATTTTGATACAGTTGGTGTTCGATTTTGGGGAATGAGGGTTTGCAGCTCAAATATGTAAATATTTCTAATAATGCATATAGACCACCGGAGCTAAATGTTAACAGCAGATTATTTGGAATGATTTTGAATCTTCAGCGGATCGATATATCGGTAGAATATTAGCTTGGATGATTGTAAGCTCCAGCGGAGCGACATATCAGTAGAAATAAAAATTTAGAAAACACGAAAAAAGTGAGCTCCAGAGGAGCAAAATGTTAGTAGAAGATATATGTCAATAGCGACAGGTCAATTGAAGAATATTGAAATTGCGATCATTATTTTTAATCATCTAAATAATACAATTATGGCTAACATGTATTCTCAATTGTACATTCAAATTGTGTTTGCACTTAAGGGAAGAAAACATTTTGTGAAAGAGGATTTTAGGGAAGAATTACAAATGTATATTTCCGGTATAATATCAGGTAAAGACCAAAAACTTTATGCCATTTAATGCATGCTGTTTCATACACATTTATTCGTAAGAATTAAACCACATATAGCAATTTCCGATCTAGTTAGAGATGTAAAGTCATGCTCGTCCACCTTTATTAAATATAAGGGATGGGTAAAAAATTTTGAATGGCAGGATGGTTTTGGTGCATTCTCCTATTCAAAATCACAGGCTCCCAATGTGATTAAATATGTTTTAAACCAGGCTGAATATCATAAAAGGCATACTTTCAAAGAAGAGTATTTAAAATTTCTAAAAATATTTGAAATTGAATAGGACGAAAAGTATCTTTTTATATTTTACGATTAGAATTGTTTTGGTCAATAAGTTTAATTGGTTGGCCTAATTATTAACACTAACATGTCGCTCCTCTGAAGCTCATATTAACTATTCCCATTTATTTCTGCTACTGACATGTCGCTCCTCTGGAGCTCGTCTAGCCACCTATTCCGCCCGCAATGAATCCACGGGGTTTGCTATTGCTGCCTTCACTGCTTTAAAAGAAACAGTTATCAACGCAATAAGAATCGTGATAAAAGCGGCTAATACAAAAATCCACCAACTTAAAGTTGTTTTGTAAGCAAAATTCTGCAACCATTTATTCATGGCCCAATAACCCAAAGGAATAGAAATGCAGGTGGCAATCAAAACTGGTTTTAATAAATCTTTTGACAAGAGAAATACGATACCTTTTACAGACGAGCCCAATACTTTTCTGACACCTATTTCTTTAAAACGCTTTGTGGCTGTAAACGAAGCCAGGCCGAATAATCCAAGGCATGCAATAAAAATAGCCAGACCTGCAAAGACAGTTAAAATGTTTTGCTGCCTGATATCTTTTTTATACAGTTTATCAAATTGCTGATCTAGAAAAGAATATTCAAAAGGATAAGCCGAAGCATATTTTTTATATTGATTTTCTACCGAGGCAACACCTGATTTTATATTTCCGGTTTTCAGTTTAATTACTGCAACCCTCACATCCGAATCCGGTGAAATCACCAATGGTTCAATTTCGCTTTTAAGGGACTGAAAATTAAAATCTGCTACTACCCCAATGATCATTCGCCTGGAACTGTCACGAATCGAATTCTGAATCCATTTGCCAATTGCCTGTTCAGGACTCCAGCCCATTTTGGTTGCCAATCTTTTATTAACCAGCATAGCGCTGCTAGAATCAGTAGGATATGAGGAGGAAAAATTTCTTCCGGCAATCATTTTTAAACCCAACGTTTTAATAAATTCAAAATCGGCAAATTCTGTGTTAAAAACCATCTTTTCAGATTTGCCTTCCACATTAAAAGTATGGGAATCAAAATATCCACCTGGCACTCCTGACATTAGGGAAACTGATTGCACATTATTGTCGTTCTCTAAAGATGTTTTAAAAGGATCTTTATTGTTATATAAATCCTCATTACTAAAGTTTACCAATACGGTTTGCTCCTGGTTATAACCCAGCTGTTTATTTTTTACATAATTCATTTGCCTGGTGATAATCACAGTCGCGATAATGAGAAAAACGGAAATAGAAAACTGCACAATTACCAAGGCCTGGCGGAAAGAAGAACCACTTTTCCCTAAATTCATTTTACCTTTTAATGCTTTAATAGGTGAAAATCCGGAAAGAAAAAATGCCGGGTAACTACCTGCTAAAAAACCAACGACAATAATCACACCGCCGAGAAATAACCAAATGGAAATTGTATTCCAGTCAACTGATAATGTATACCCAAGCAATTGATTATACCACGGCATTACCAGTAACAATATACCCACTGCGAGTATGCAGGAAATGAGTGTCAGCAAAACTGATTCGCCAATAAATTGCCATACAAGATTATTGCGCAGCGCACCTAACACTTTTCGTAAACCCACTTCTTTAGAACGTTCTGCCGCCCGGATTGTAGATAAGTTCATGAAATTAATACAGGCAATTAATAATATTAAAATAGCCACAGAAAGGAAAATATACACAACGGATTTATCACCATGTTTCACTCCATCAAAGCTTGCCTCCTTAAAATAGACATCTTTAAGTGGTGTCATCGACAAGGTAAAATTAAAACCATACTTACGCATATCACCACCCATATACTTTTCCATAAACTTGGGCATCTGCCTCGCAACACTTGCCTGGTCTACATTTGGTGCCAATTTCACATAAGTATAAATCGCATTATTCATCCAGGTTGTCATCCAACTATTGTCTTTATAATTTTCCAATGGTATCACCATATCAAATTCCAGGTGGGAATTGGATGGCACATCTTTGGCAATACCGGTAACTTTTAATGGAATATTTTTATCCAGAACGATGGTTTTTTCCATTGCGTTATCAACGGATCCAAAATATTTTTTAGCAGTGCTCTCCGTTAAGACAATGCTATTTGGGTTTTGCAATACCGTCTTCGTATCTCCTTTTATTAAAGGAAAAGTAAAAAAACTGAAAAAATTAGTATCCGCATCAATTACTTTTTTTTCATGAAAAGACTGGTTTCCAATAGTCAGTAGATTATCATTTTGATTTACCCGCACTACATTTTCAATTTGTCCTTTAAAGTCATTCATCAATGCCGGCGCATATTTCCCGGACAAATAAGCAACTTCCTGTTGGGCACCTTCATTTTCAAAGCCACGCATAACCCTGTAAATACGGTCACCATCTTTATGAAAATTATCAACACTAAATTCATTCATGATAAATAAAAATATCATCATGCAAACAGCAATACCAATGGTTAATCCAAGGATATTAATGATGGAAAAGACCTTACTTTTTATCAGATTTCTCCAGGCAGTTTTGAAATAATTTTTTATCATGGGGGTATAGGTATTAGGAGTTAGGTTGTAGGTTTTAGCTGAAACTTTCTATTTATTTTATTATTTTACTACGACATTCTTTATTGAATTATTCGATTTGGTATTTTAATTCTAATATTTAGTAAAGGGCAACCGCAAGGGTTGCCCCTACAAACATGACAATTCCAACAATCTTCCAAATCAAATTTATTAACTCACATCACAACGTTCACAAATCAAAAATCAAAAATCAAAAATCTACATTACTCCGCGCGCAAGCTATCCACCGGGTTTGCCAAAGCTGCTTTAATTGATTTATAACCTACCGCTATCCATGCTACAATTACAGAAATAAGTACTGCTACTACAAATATTCCGGCATTCATTTCTATTCTGAAAGTAAAATTCTGCAACCATTTTCCCATGAAATAATACGCCAGCGGAATCGCTATCACAGAGCCAATAATGATAAGGATGGTAAACTCTTTTGAAAAAATAAACAGGATATTTTTTACGGATGCACCCAAAACTTTCCTCACACCAATTTCTTTGGTTTTTTGGGTAGCCATGAATGAGACTAATCCATATAAGCCAAGGCAGGAAATGAATATCGCGATGCCGGCAAAAATTTTATACAATAATTCAAGCTGATTTTCCTGTGCATAAAATCCGGTAATAGTATCATCCACAAAAGATGTTTTATAAGCATATTTTGGAAAATAATCATTCCAGGCATTTTCAATAGAAGCACTGGTTTTTTTAATATCAGCAGTGTTTAGTTTGATGGCTGTTACATAATAATTTCCTTTAGATGAAGTAAGTACAATCGGCTTAATGGATTCTTTCAAAGAACTTGTTTTGAAATCTTTTACCACTCCCACAATCATTCTCCATTCACTACTTCCTAACCTGACTTGTTTCCCGATCGCTTTTTCCGGCGTGGTTCCAACCAATTTTGTAAAAGTTTCATTTACCACAAACTCTTTCATAGTATCACTTTTTGCAAATGGCTGCCCGGCAAGAAATTGTATTCCGAATGTTTTAAAATAATCTTCATCCGTAAATTTCAAACTCACCTGGGAATTATTATCAGCCTGGTGATCAAAGGCAAAATTGGTAGCCCAATTATTATAAGAAGAAGGTTCATCACTATTAAAACTCACCGCCTGAACGCCAGGCAACTGAAGAATTTTTTGTTTGAATGCATCTTCAGTGGAATGAAAAGTACTATCAGTATTCGCGTTAAAAAGCATAATGGCCTTGTGTTTGAAACCCAGGTCAGCATTTTTTACAAAATTCATTTGCGTAATGGCTACGATCGTTCCAATGATAAGAAATTGAGAAATCGCAAATTGAATTACCACAAGGCTACGCCTGATAGAAATACCACCAACTGTAGCAGATGTCATCTTATTTTTCAAAGCTGAGATAGGTTTAAATCCGGATAATACGAACGCAGGATAACTTCCGGCGAATAAAACGACCACCAAACAAAGCAATAGCAAAAATGAGATCGTTTGTACATTAAATAAACGCAATGATTCCTGAATCATTGCGACATGCTTTATAAAAGGAAGGCAAATCATTGCGATCAAAAAAGCAAACAAAATGGAGATAAATACCAGCACGGTAGTTTCACCCATCATCTGGCCAAACAACTGCTTCCGATTGCTTCCCAGCACTTTTCTGATACCCACTTCTTTACTCCTGCCAATTGCCTGTGCAGTAGATAAATTGATAAAATTGATACAGGCCATCAAAATGATAAATAATCCAATTAATGCGAGTGTCCACAAGGTGGATTTATTCGTAGTATGATCGCCAAAATTGGAGAATCTCTTGTCATAATGAATTTCACTAAGCGGTAATAAATAATTTATTCTTTCCCGCACGCCTTTTTTGGAAGAAGGATTATATTTTTCAGTAAATTGAACCAGTTTATCATTAACCGATTTTGTAGTAACATTTTTTGGCAAAAGCATAAATGCGACAAAACTGCTTGAAGTAGCATTCCAGTCATTCACAAAATCATAGCTGTCTCCGTTCGCTACTAATGTTTTTTTAGAAGTAATAATACCCAATGGAAAATCTGAATTGGCCGGAGGATCTTTTAAAATTCCTGCTATTTTTACCAATACATGATTATCCAATAAAAGATATTGGCCTGTCGCTTTTTTCCAATCACCGAAATATTTTTCAGCCCATTTTTGGGTAAGAACGGTAGTATTTGGTTCAGCCAAAACAGCAGGTGAACCTACCAGCCAGTCATAATGAAATATGGTAAAAAGTTCCGGATCGCAGAAATAGAAATTATTCCCCTCAATGAATTTCTTATCATCATTTTTAGCAGCAGTTTTATCCCCTACAACAGTTACCTGGCTTCCAGAATTGGCAAACATAGATCCAACGGTTATACCCGGAAATTCTAATCTCAAAGCTTCTACCGCAGGCGTAGGAATTCCGGAATTATAACTGATTTCGCCGCCGAAATTATTTTCCGTTACCACCTGGAAAATATGATCATATTCCGGCTGAAATTTATCATAACTCAATTCATACTTTATTACCGTAAATAATAATAAAGCGCAGGCGATTCCTAAACCTAAACCTGCAATATTAATGGCTGTAAAAGACTTGTGCCTGGCAAGGTTTCGTAGGGCGATTTTGAAATAATTTTTGAGCATGGGGGAATAGGTATTAGGTGGTAGGTAGTAGGTATTAGGCTTTGAGTTATGTAAAATGAGATTTTATTTATAATAGTTCATTTGCCTTTTTCTATTTTTTATTTTTTATTAATAATACAATTGCTTTATTCCAAAATTTTCAATTCTCAACGTTACATTCTCCTACTACCTACAACCTAACACCTACTACCCTCTAATCTCCTCTCAACGAATCCACAGGATTAGCAGTTGCCGCTTTTATCGCCTGGTAGCTTAATGTGATTAATGCAATCAATATTGCAACGACTCCGGCAACAAGGAATATCCACCAGGAAATTGTAATTCTATATGCAAAACCTTGTAACCAACTATTCATCGCCCACCATGCTAATGGAAAAGCAAATAAAGTAGCAATGATTACCAGTTTCATAAAATCTTTTGCAAGCATGGCAGAAACGTTGGCAATGGTTGCTCCTAATACTTTTCTGATACCGATTTCTTTTCTTCGCTGGCTGGCAGCAAAGGTGATTAAACCAAACAATCCAAGACAGGCGATGAGTATAGCAAGCGCAGAAAAGGTGATGGATAAATCACCCATCTTCTGTTCGGCCTTGTAGCTTTTATTGAAATCTTCATTCATAAACGAGTAAGAGAATGGCATTCCGGGAGCCAGCTTTTTAAAAGTTCTTTCGATTGAACTGATCAATTGATTTGCATGGTCCGTTTTTATTCTAAGCGCCATACTTCCTTTTTGGGGCGACAATAACAATACCAGTGGAGTTACGTTTTCATGCAATGAATTAAAATTAAAATCTTTAACCACGCCAATCACATTGTATTTTATAGATCCCTTATCCGGAAAATCTACATTATAATAAACTGGTTTATTTAATGCGTCATTATAACCAATCAATTTTGCAAATGCTTCATTAATTATAATGCCCGAAGAATCTGTAGGAAAATCTACAGAAAAATTTCTGCCCTGTATCATTTTCATTTGTAGCGTAGGAATGTAGTCTTCATCCACTCTCCAGATTTGAGCACTCACGGCATTTTTAGCGTCTAAATCAGCTGTGGGAAAAAGAGGGCTATCACTACGCCATCCCGCAGTAGGAAGGTATCCCGTCATGGTAACGTTTTCAACCCCGGATAATTTAAGTAATTCTTCTTTAAACACTTTTGTTGAATTACCCATTGTGTACGTGTTTGCAATAACCAATACCTGGTCGCGTTTATAGCCAATATCTTTATTAATAATGTAATTTAATTGGCTATAAATAACAAGCGTGCCGATAATGAGAAAAATAGAAATAGCGAATTGAAATATTACCAGCCCACTTCGAAGCCAGCTTGATTTGAAACCCCCTGCCAGCTTTCCTTTTAGCACGTCTACTGGTTTGAAAGAAGATAAATAAAAAGCCGGGTAAGTACCTGCAAGCAAACCTACTAGTATAACCAAAAGTAGCAATGATGGCAATAGCCAGGGGGATAAAAAACTATCCAGTGAAAAATCTTTTCCACTCAATGAATTAAAAGAAGGTAACAATAAAGCCGCAATAATTATTGCCAACACCATTGCTACAAAACTGATAAGCAGGGATTCTGTAAGAAACTGGGAAATAAGATGTTTGCGTAATGAACCCAATACTTTTCTTACGCCTACCTCCTTCGCCCTTCCTGCAGAGCGAGCTGTAGAGAGATTCATAAAATTAACGCAAGCGATCAGCAAAATAAATAAGGCGATCAATGAAAAAATGGTAACATATTTAATATTTCCATTGGCTTCCAAATCGCCGGTCTTTTGAGAATACAAATGAATCCGGTTTAATGGCATCAGGTCATAATGTAAATAATTGCCCTGTTTTTTAAATTCTTCTTCAGTAAGATTCATGGATTTAAATGAAGGCGACACCTTCTTCATCATAAATGGATCTAATTGGGCACTTAATTTTTTGGGATCTGCATTTTTATTTAAAACGATATAGGTATTGAAATTGTTGTTGGCCCATTTATCTATTTCATAGGAGTCTAATCGACCATAAATAGAAACAAAAAAATCATAATGGAAATGAGATGCCTTAGGAACATCTTTGATAATGCCTGTAATTTTCAAAGGTGGAGCATCATCTACCGTAAAAATTTTTCCGAGAATTTCATTATTCCCAAATCCAGGAAAATATTTTTGAGCCATGCCCTCTGTTATCACTACTGAATTTGGATTTACCAATGCGGTATGGCTGTCACCGGAAATCATATCTAGGGTAAAAACGTCGAAGAGGGTGGAATCAGCTAATATGACTCTGTCCTCGGGAATATTCTGGTTATCTTTTTTTATCATGAGGCCGCCGTGATTTCTCAAACGCACATACTGCTTCACTTGCGGAAATTCACTTTTTAATGCTGCCCCCATTGGATCGGGTGTTGATGCCATCACAAAGTTATGGCCACCAAATTTTATGTCTGAATCAATGCGATAGATGTGGTCAATCTTTTTATTGAATTTATCATAACTCAATTCATCCGTTACGTATAAAATAATCAGCAGACAGGAAGCCAAACCGGCAGCGAGACCAATAATATTTATTATACTAAAACCCTTACTTTTTACCAGGTTTCTGTACGCGATTTTAAAATAATTTCGGATCATGGAGTAGTAGGTATTAGGTCGTAGGTTGTAGGTATTAGCTTTGAACCTCTATCATAATTATATATTATTAGAACAAAATAGTAAGCCAAAAATTTAAACGCTCATTACCAGGCAATTAGGATTTTCTTTAAATAAATGTGTTCGGTTTTGGTACAACTGTTGTTCCGTTATGGTACATATTTTTGATAAAGATCTGTCTGATGATTTAGTAATACTCTTCGGGTTTTTCCCGTTCAACTAAAATCTTTTTAATATGATTTTAGCAAGATGACTTTTTCGCTGATCCATTAACTACGAGAATGCAACAATGATTTCTTTTGTCTTTGGATATTCCATAAATCAACATTGGTAAATTTTTTAGAACTGTTCATGGATTTCATTAAAGAAGTTGCAAGCACTTCTTTTACCTCCAGGCTAATTTGTTGAAGTTCTGTTTTTGTAAGAGGAGAAAGAAATTTATTTCTGAGGAGATTCATGAGATTATTTTTATTTGATTGAAATATTTTTTTTAATAATTGATTAATAACTTCTAATAAGTGTGCGGCGTGAAAATGATTTTACGCGGCTCTGAATTTTCCACAATTCAGCACTGGTAAATTTTTTAATGACCATTTCATGTGAAGTGTTTGCAAGGGTTTCTTTTACTTCTATGGTTAAATTTTTTAGTTCTGATTGTGTGAGAACGGTAAGCGGATTGGTAATTAGATTGTGTTTCATAATGAAGATTTAGTAATGAGGTTTTTACAATTTTTAATTTCGGAGAAGAATAATTTTACTTCCTTGCCAATATACAATTCAACCTTGTGCCAACTTATAAACAACTGATTGTCAGAACAATAATATGTATTACAGAAATTAGCATGTACGATTATGATACAGTAAAAGTTCGAATTTGAAACAGTAAATAAATGTCTTAAGATTAATAAGTAATAAGGATTTCCAGCAGCTTAAATAAAATGGGTTAATTCATATTTGTAAAACAAAATGAATTAACCCATGAATAATTCAGAAAATTAATTGGAATAGATTTAATCGAAGAAGGACAGGTCGCGACCTGTCCCTACCTAAAACCTACAGCCTAAAACCTAAAACCTTTTTACTCCATCCTCAAACTTTCTACCGGATTCGCCATCGCTGCTTTGCTTCCTCTTATCACTAAAATAGCCAAAGCAATCGTTATCATTATTAATCCACTCAACAAAAAAATCCACCAACTTAAAGCTGTGTGATAGGCAAAGTTTTGCAACCAATTATAGGTAAACCAATAGGCCAAAGGGGTGGCGATTACAAATGCCAAAGCAAGCAATTTTACAAAATCGACAGATAATAATGTAATGATCTGTTTTACGGAAGCACCTAATACTTTTCTTATACCGATTTCTTTGATCCGCTTATTCGTCATAAAAATTACCAACCCTAATAATCCGAGGCAACTGATAAAAATAGCAACCCCCGCCGACCATGTTAGTAGCGAGGACAGTTCCTGATCTTGTTTATAAAAATTGCTAATCTTTTTATCCAAAAAAGTGTAATCAAAATCCTGATCCGGATAAATATTTTTCCAGGAAGCCTGCATTTTTGCAATAGTATTTTTCCAGGTAAAAAGATCTTTTTCTAAAGCCACATTCATCATTTGCCCTCGCGATGGTTGTGCAAAATAGATTAATGGGCGAATAGCATTTCTGACAGATGCAAGATTAAAATCCTGCATCACACCGACAATTGGCAAATGGCTATCGTTGAATTCTGCAAAATGATTAATTGCATCAACAGGGTTTGCAAAGCCAAGTTGCTTTGCTAAGGTTTCATTTATCAGCAATTCATTGGCAGTATCAGATGCTGCAATATTTCGTCCTGCCAATAATTTTATGTTATAAACATTTAAATAAGCCGTATCGCCATTTCGGGAATCCACATCTAATTTCATGTCTTTTCCGTTTTCTTTGAATGCTATTATTGTACTCATGTATCCACCCATCGCAGGTGATTGATTGCCTAAACTCACATTTTGTATTCCCGGAATTTTTTTCAGTTCATCCCTTAAAACGAATTTTTTATTATTCGGATTTATAAAGTCAAAGGGAACATAAAAATTGATAATGGCATCTTTTCGAAAACCCATGTCTTTTTCCAATGAATAATTTATTTGTTTATCCACCACCAACATCCCAATGATAAAAACCTGTGCAATTACAAATTGAGATATTATCAATGTTTTGCGCAACAATGCACTACGTGAAGTGCCGGAATCATTTACAACACTATTTTTTAAAACCAATACAGGCTTGAATTTGGTAAGGATAAAAGCAGGATACAATCCAGCTATCACACTTACAGCAATTACCAAAATCAATAGAAATATCCACACTGATGGCTCACTTAAAAAAGCCTTAAGATGTAAGCCCTCAGGAATAAAACCTGCAAAAGCATTGATCAATACGGGAGTAATTAAAACTGATAAGATGGCCGTAAATAGTGTCAACAAAAATGTTTCTATTAAAAATTGCCATATAAGTTGACTTTCTTTACTGCCTAATGTTTTGCGAATACCAATTTCTTTTGCGCGCTCCGAAGCGTGCGCAGTTGAAAGATTGATAAAATTGATAGCACCTAATAACAACAAAAACACCGCAAGGAGAATTAAATTATTTACGGTGGATTTGTTTACACTTCCTTCCAGATCCGTATTGGTATGCACGTCACCTAACGGTTGAAGTCGATGAATGGTTTTTGCATCTTCAGGGTCAGCCTTATTTTCTTTAAAAATAGCAGTGATTTGTTTATTGACTCCTATAGGACTTATACCAGGCAACAGTTTTACCATTAACTGTGTACTTGAATTGACGCTGTTCCATTGGTCCCAACTATAAAGAGGTTTGAGGTTGGCTGAAGAGATAGTTGATAATGAGATGAAAGATTTGAATTTAAAATCACTATTTGCTTTTAAATCTTTCACTATTCCTGTCAGGGTTGTTGACACACTATCATTGAATACAACTGTTCTACCGATTAATTCGCTGAATGGAACATCAGGGAAATATAATTGGGTATTGCTTTCAGTCAACACTAAACTGTTTGGGCTGTGTAAAGATGTAGCCGCATTTCCTGCTAGCCATTCGTGAGGAAAAATGCTGAAGTAATTGCTATCAATAAAAGCAATTTCTTCCTGCTTTTTAAACACTTTTGCCGGCACATTATTTTCTTTGAGAATAGTTACTTTTATATCCCATCCATCATACCTGAAAATAGGCGCAGCAGATTCAATTCCCGACATGTTATGCTGAACAGCCTCATGAAATGGTGCCGGTACTCCGGCATTTTTCCATCCATCTCCTTCGGTCACCACACGGTAAATGCGCTCCTTTCCTGGTTCATATTTATCAAAGCTAAAATCGTATTGCACCACCATAAAAATAATCAGTGCCGCACTTATGCCGATAGAAAGCCCGGAAACATTGATGAGTGTAGTGACTTTGTTTTTCCTGAAATTGCGTAGGGCGATTTTGAAATAATTTTTGAGCATGGGGAAGAGGTTGTGGGTAGTAGGTTGTTAGTTTTAGCGAGGAGTGGTGAATCCTTATTTCTTTGAAAATGATTTAATCACTAATCCACTTTCTTAATTTGCACATCTCCTATATTCAATCCTTTGGTTATTTCTGCGTCTCCTTTATATTCTAACCTGGCATTACCAT
>JBDTEF010000022.1:0-18522 GCA_039922615.1 Ginsengibacter sp. | reverse complement strand
TAAAAATTCAAAAAACTTTAGCTATCCGGGGCAATTGGGCATATTAACTGGATTGTTTGGCGTGGGTATGATAGCAGGTGCAATTCTGGCCGCATTGATATGGGTTATGATGACCGGACGCCCGATGACGGCTATGCAAAATGACATGGCAGATCCGAAATATTACAATGCTGTAATGGCTTTGCAAGTAGTCTCAACCTTATTTTTATTCCTGTTGCCTGTGTATTTTTTTGCAAAGATCTGTTACAGGCGACCATGGGAATTCATTGGATTAAAAACATCTTTTGGGTTAAAACAGGTTATCATTGTTGTAATTATACTTGCGCTGACTTTCGTCTTCTCTGATACACTTGCACAGCTCACTAAGATGATACCTCTGCCGAAGTCCTGGGAAGTATCATTTAAAGCAATGGAGACTACGAGAGAAGTACAGGAAAAGGCATTGATCAATATAAATTCTTTGCCAAAATATATTATTTCCATGTTAGTCATTGCTGTGCTTCCGGGAATATTAGAGGAAATTATATTTCGGGGCGGATTGCAAAATATCCTCGTGCGCTGGTTCAAAGGTCCCTGGATTGCTATCATTCTGACTGCAGTTATTTTCAGCGCCATTCATTTGTCTTTTTACGGATTTTTTGTTCGGTTTGCCCTGGGAATGTTTTTAGGGCTGATCTTTTACTATAGCGGAAGTTTGTGGCTATCCATTCTATTTCATTTTCTGTTTAATGGTGTACAGGTAACGATGCTTTATCTTACTTCTTCTACACCGCAACCCATAGATGTTACAGAGCAACACCTTCCTATCCTGGCAGGTCTTCTATCATTGGGAATGATCATTTACGCGTTTATTTATTTTAAAAAAATATCTGAATTTTCAAAGAATCAATTTGTAACTGATGAGCAAGATGATGGAAATGATTTTGATAACTGGATTGCAAACAATTCTTAATTAATTATGGCTTTAGATACGCAAACTTTTAAAACCCGTACTGGTACGGCAGTGATTTTTGCTGCTGTAATGCTTACCGGATTATTGTGGAATAAATGGAGTTTCCTCATTCTGTTTACCATTATACATTTTGGATGTTGGTATGAGTTTATCAAGCTATTAAAAAAAATAGATCAACGAAACTATTTGTTGAAAGCTTTATTGGGATTACTTTATATTACCTTGCCCATTGTATTATTAATGGTGATGAGATTGAATAATTATACCGGACTAACTGACAATTATTTAAAAGTTTTGCCATGTGGAATTATTTTTTCAATTTGGATCAATGATACGATGGCCTATCTTGTGGGTAGTTTTATAGGAAAAAATCCACTATCCAAAATTTCTCCCAAAAAAACATGGGAAGGCACCATTGGTGGAATGATCTTATGTGTGTTGGTGATCACAATAATCGGAAGAGCTACAGGGTTTTTCAACTGGCAGGATTGGTTTGTCATTAGCCTGGTATGTGCTATAGCTGGCACTTTGGGTGATTTGTTAGAAAGTAAAATAAAACGAATAGCACAGGTAAAAGATAGTGGATCACTGATGCCGGGGCATGGTGGCTTCCTTGACAGGTTTGATTCTTTTCTTGTTGCAACACCATTTGTTTTTTTATACTATTTTTTATTTATTGTTGCATAACTTGAAAATCTCGTTACTTGCACTTCAATTTTTATAATTGCCATTAAAACATACGGATGAAGATTCATAAAGAAGGATATAAATCAATTGCATTGGCCACCCTTATTTTTGGTGGGATCAATCTTATATCATTTTATTTTTTTAGTGCCGGCGCACCAGTTGTTTCGTGGATAATATTTGGTGCGAGCGTGATTTTGTTATTATTTATTATCTCTTTTTTCCGTTCCCCTAAAAGAGATTGTACCATTGCGCATCACCAGGTAATATGTCCTGCTGATGGAAAAGTAGTGGTGATAGAAGAAATAACGGATGTAGAATATTTTAAAGATAAACGATTGCAGGTTTCCATATTTATGAGTCCGGCCAATGTGCATATCAATAGGATACCCATGTCAGGAAATGTAGAATATAGCCAATACCACAAAGGAAAATACCTTGTAGCCTGGAGCCCAAAATCTTCCACAGAAAACGAGCGGCATTCCGTGGTAATAAAAAGTGATAAAGCGGAGATTTTAGTAAAACAAATTGCAGGAGCTGTAGCAAAAAGAATCGTGAATTATTTACATGTAGGCCAGAAAGTAGAGCAGGGAACAGAAATGGGCTTTATAAAATTTGGAAGTCGTGTAGACATACTGTTACCTGTGGGTACAGCATTAAATGTAACATTGAACCAGGTTGTAAAAGGCGGGATAACTGTTTTGGCAACAATTGATACGATGGAGCAGAAGCTGAATGATCAATGATGAGTGATGAATGATGAATGAAAATTAAATTGCTGCATTCATAACTCATCATTCATATCCCATAATTCCTTAAAATATTCCCTCCAATTCCTTCAAATGCCTGATAATATACGTCGGCTTTATGTCACATTCGGCATTGATATGATTGGCAAAAATAGTATCCATGCCGGCATTCATTGCCCCTGAAATATCTGCATCAAGGTTGTCACCAATCATGATCGACTCCTGGAAATTACATTTCGCTTTATTGATGGCAAACTCAAAAATCTCTTTTTTAGGCTTGGAACAATTGGCACTTTCGGAAGTGATCACCTGCTTAAAATATCCGTTCAATTGACTATTCTGAAGCTTTGCCCATTGTGTTCTTTCAAAGCCATTGGTAATTAAATGAAGAGAATATTGTTTTTCCGTGAGATAATCCAGGATTTCAAAGGTGTGATCAAATACCTTTTTTTTATAAGGAAGAATTTCTAAAAAATAAGCTGCCATTTCTTTTGCCAATTTTTCATCTCCTATTTTAAAATCCAACAGCGTACGCCACATTCTTTTCCATTTCAATTCTTCAGTGGAAATAAATCCTTTTTCATAACGACTCCATAAAAGTGCATTGTGCACCAGGTAATTTGAATAAAAAAGATCAAAAGAATTGACGCCTATCTGAGATAAATTGAAGTGATCATATAATTCAATCAAAACATCTTTGGCATTGGCATTAAAATCCCATAAGGTGTGGTCCAGATCAAAAAAAATATGGCGGTATTTCAAAACGTCTTTGGTTGAAAATTAATGGTATAGATTTGCCGGATTACATAAAAAAATATCCTATGAATATTATCATCACCGGCGGCAGCAAAGGTATGGGAAAAGCAATGGCAGAGAAGTTTGCCGCTGCTAAAAATAACTTATTTATTTGTGCAAGAAATGAGTCAGCTTTAAAAGAAACCGCGGAAGAATTAGAAAAAAAATATCAAGGATGTAGTGTAAAATATTTCAAATGTGACCTTGCTGACCGCCAATCACTCAATGAATTTTCAAAATGGATCATCGATCAGCATATAGACATTGATGTATTAATAAACAATGCAGGCTACTTTATTCCCGGCAGTATTTTTAATGAAGAAGAAGAAGTTTTGGAGAAAATGATGATTACTAATTTATATAGTGCCTACCACTTATCGCGCGCGCTATTACCTCAAATGATCAGAAGAAAAGCCGGACATATTTTCAATATTTGCTCTATTGCCTCGCTCCATGCATACGCAAATGGCGGCTCTTACAGCATCAGCAAGTTCGCATTGATGGGATTCAGTAAAAATTTACGGGAAGAATTAAAACCATTCGGCATTAAAGTTACTGCCGTTTACCCAGGCGCTGTCTACACATCTTCCTGGGAAGGATCAGGCGTACAACCTTCAAGAATCATGGAATCACGCGACATAGCAACAATGATATTTGCTGCTTCGAACTTATCGCCACAAGCTTGCGTCGAAGATATTATAATAAGACCTCTACAGGGAGATCTGCCTTAACTTTTATTTTTAGATATGAATTGTTACTTAACCTTTTTTTAAATCGTTTTACCTATACATTTGTAGCCGATTCATTCTAATATTAAGTGAAGAACCATGCTTCCACGTTTACTTAAACCGGCTAATCATTTTCTCTTTTTCTCTCTATTTTTATTGGCAATTTTTGCTGGTGAAACTGTGCAAGCCCAAATTAAATTTACAATCGTTTGCCAGGATAGAAAAATTGGAAAAAATGATTTGTTGCAAATACAATTTAAATTGGAGAATGCCTCCAATGTTGAGTCAATCATACCACCGGTTTTTAATGGCTTTACTGTTGTGAATGGTCCTAACCAGGAATCTTCTACCTCCATCATTAACGGACAAAAAAGCCAGTATGTTTCAATTGGTTTTTTCTTACAACCCAAGTCTACAGGGAGTTTTACGATTGGCTCCGCTAAAGCAAAGGCAGATGGCCAGGAATTTTCTACTTCCCCTATTAAAATAGAAGTTTTAAATGAAACCCCTTCAGGTCAGCCACCCGTTAGCCAACCTAACTCTTCCCCATTTTCCGGATTTAACTTTGACTATCCGGAAGCTGCTCCCACTTCACAATTCGATGATTTTATTTTAAAAGAAGGTGAGAATGCGGATGAAAAAATCAGGAAAAATATTTTTGTAAAGCTAGATGTAAACAAAACCAGTTGTTATGTAGGAGAACCAATTACTGCATCTTATAAATTGTATACCCGGCTCAATTCTGAATCTACTATTACAGAAGCTCCCTCATTTAATGGTTTTTCCGTTTCAGATTTTGATGTGGTAAAAAATTCAACTATAGAAAATTTAAATGGCCGAAAATACAATGTCTATGTATTGCGTAAAGTACAATTATACCCTTTGCAATCAGGTGATATCGTTTTAGATCCGGTAGCATCAGATAATAAAGTAACTTTCTTAAAAGGCGAATATGCCAACGCACGAAGTGGCGCTTATTTCTATGATTTGCTAAACGATTTCGCTAACAACAGCGCTGATGCCAATTCGATAGTAACAAAAAATGTAAAACTAACAACAGCGCCAATTACCATTCACGTGAAGGCTTTGCCAGCCGCAGATCAACCAAAAAATTTCAAAGGTGCTGTCGGAAGTTTTGCGATAACAGCTGCAGTTAAAAATAATAATTTAACCACAGATGATGCCGGAAGTTTGCAGGTCATGATCAGTGGAAGTGGAAATATACAATTAGTAAATCCACCGCAAATCGTATGGCCGGAAGGTATTGAGCATTTCGATGCCAATGTAAAAGATGATATTGATAAATCGGCAACACCGATGAAAGGAAATAAGGTTTTTACTTTTCCCTTTGTAATTTCGAAAGAAGGAAATTATAGCATTGATTCTATTTCATTTTCCTATTTTGATCCGGCTACTTCTTCTTATAAAATGATCAAAACCAAACCTATTGCATTCAGTGTAACCAAAGGAGTGGGATTACCAAAAAATAATTTAAAATCAGATCAGAATAGAAATCCAAATTCCTATTTTTCTACTACCAATATAGAAATGATAACAGGGGTTTTACTTTTATTGGGCTTGATGCTTTCTATTTTTTGGGCCAAAAATAAAAGGGTAAAAAATAAAAGTGAGATGGAGAAAAATTTGAAAATAGATGAACTTGAAAATAAAATTTCTCCAAAAGAAACTGAATTTGAAATCCCCGAAAATATATTATTAGAAGCACACCAAAAATTAATCGACCAGGATCATGTTCATTTTTTCCCTGTTTTACATTCGTCGTTGAAAAAATATTTTGCCTTAAAATTTAAAATTCCACAGGAAGAAATTACCCGTAAAGTGATCAATGAGCAATTAGATCTCTGTAATGTGAGCATGAATACCTCTTTAATGACGAATCAATTACTGGATGACATAGAGTTGAATTTATATGCCAAACCTGACAAGGAAGCTCAATTGTGCACTGTCTTTGAAAGAGCTTCAGAGGTAGTTTCTTTGCTGGATAAGCAGGTGTGTAAGTAGGTGGAGGTGATAGGTTGTAGGGTGTAGGTTGTAGGTAAAGGCAGTCACAATATTGGTGTGAGATGGCAACAAAAATATTTTACAATCCCATTAATCCTTATAGCAAACAAAAAATTAATCTTAAAATATTTTTCAATTACAAACCTAATACCTACAACCTAAAACCTACAACCTACTACTCTGTAAATTTATATCCAATGCTCCTTATAGAGTGAAAATACCTTGGATTGCGGCTATCCTCTTCGAAATATCTTCTAAAATTTAAAATAAAATTATCGACTGTACGTGTGGTTGGGTATACGTTGTACCCCCAAACGGATTGAAGAATTTTTTCCCTGGTAACTACTTCATTTTTATTCTCAATCAATAATTTGAGCAACATTCCCTCTTTTTTTGTAAAAGGAACAATATTTCCATTTTTATCTACACCTTCCAGGCTTTTAAAATTAACCACATTTTTGCCAAAACGATATTCATCAGCCAAGGTTTCTTTTGAAGAAATCCGATGGCTTTTTTGAATTAAATTCTGGACCCTCAGCAACAATTCCTCCAGGTTAAATGGCTTGGAAAGATAATCATCAGCACCTTTTTTTAAACCTAAAACCCGGTCAGCACTTTGATTCTTCGCACTTAACATGAGAATAGGAATTTCATCATTTTTTAAACGAATATTTTCGCAAACTGCTACTCCATCTATCTCAGGAAGCATTACATCCAAAATGATCAAATCGAAATGCTCATTCTCAACCGCCTTTAATGCCTGTGCTCCATCGTAGGCTGAGGTAACTTCATAACCCTCCATTTCAAAATTTAATTTCAAAGCGTCCTGTAAATTTTCTTCGTCATCTACAAGAAGTATTGACAATTTTTGATTGTCCATCATTTTCATAATCTATGCAGCTTTAAATTTCATTTCAAATATACAGCCCTGGGGAATATTATTTTTGACAACAATATCGCCATTGTGCTGACGGATTATGGTTTTAGTAAGGTACAAACCCAATCCTGTTCCTTTTGTTTGTCTCTGCTGGCCTCTATAAAATTTTTCAAATACTTTTGGTTGTTCTGCCTGAGGTATGCCTTTCCCTTCATCTATAACCTGCAATTTAATGTCACTATCCTCTTTAAAAACTTTCAACATCACCACGCTATCCTTACCTGAGTATTTCATTGCATTATCCAACAAATTATTGATAGCCAATTCAACTAAAAATTGATCGCCATTTACTATCATCGATCCATCTATTTGCGTGCTAAATTTCCGTAAAGGAAACCTGCTTTCGAAATCATTTTCGCAATTCAACGCTAAAGAACCCAAATCAAAAATCTCTTTAGTAAATATATAACCACCGGTATCTATCTGGCTTACGAGCAACATATTATTGCACAAAGCATTCAGGCGATTGGCTTCCTGGATGGTACTACTTATTAGCTTTTGCTGCTGTGCTTCTTCCAACTTTCTCTTCTGCATTGTTTCGAGATTGAGTTTGGTAACAGCAATAGGTGTTTTCAATTCATGCGTAACAGCCATCATAAAATTTTGTTGCTGTGCTGACTGCATCAATTGTTTATTAATGATCCTGAATACAAAAACTGCCCCTGCAATGATCAACATAAAAAAAGTGATTCCTTCACCGGCATATTGAGCGGTTTTTCTATTTTTTTCTTTTTCTATTTGTTTTATTTGGTTATCATAAGTCACATCAGACGTCTTCAAAATATCTATTCTGTAAAAAGCTAATTCTGAATTTTGTTGATTCAACGCAACAAACCAAAATATTAATGCAGCAAGAATATAGGATAGTAAAAACCAGTAAAAAATATAAATAAACCGCAAAGGTCTCTTGTTATACTTGTAGGATAATTTCATAGCCATATTTGATACACATTTATCTCGGCACCTTTTCTACCCTTAACCCAATATTTAAAATATGAAGCAGCGGATTATCGCGCATTATTTGTCCAATAGAAAATACATAATCACCGGATTTTCTAAAAGCAACCGGGCCGGGAGTAATGATGGCGCGGACTTCATAAATATCATCCATACCAATACCCTCCCATCCACTTGCATCATTGCCTAATTTCAAATTTAATTTTTTGTATTGCATCGAATCGCCCGGGAACTTACTTCCTATCTGGAGCCAAATATTGTTATAATTGTATTGATCGGTGTGGCGCACGACAACATAAATATTGTATAGCGAACTTGTATCCCGTATATTGAATTTAAATTCAGTTACATTATTATAATACCATTCCTGCCGCGGAATCGTATCTTGTTTTTCAAAAAGATCAATGTTTCCACAAGAAGAAAGAACCAGTGAAAGCCAAAATACCGCGATCGTATATTTCATTAATTGATAAATAATTTCTGCTCCTTTATGTCTATGCAACCTATATTTATTTGTAAACTGTAATCTCATAATACATTAAATATTTGCTCCTTCGCTTTTTCCAGTTCATCCTTCATTAACACAACACATTTTTGTATCTGGGAATCGTAGGCTTTTGATCCTGTAGTATTTATCTCGCGACCAATCTCCTGTATCACAAAACCTAATTTTTTACCTTTCATTTCTTCATCATCATTTAGAATTTCGAGAAAATATTCACAATGATTTCTTAGCCGAACCTGTTCCTCCCTGATATCGATCTTTTCAATATAATAAATAATTTCCTGCTCCAATCTATTGGCCTCATAATTTTCTTTGCCAACGCTTTCATTAAGATTTTGAACCAAATTTTCTTTCATTCTTTTTCTGCGTTCAGGTTCTAATTTTAAAATGTCATCTTCCTGGTCGCTTATATTTTGAAGTCGCAGGCGAAGTTCTTTATCCAATGATTTTCCCTCTTCCGATCTATGGTTATTTATTTCTTTCAGGGCTAATTCAATTACCTCTTTTAGCTCATGCCAATCTCTTTTTTCCAGTATTTCATTACTTGGAGAAACTACTTCCGGTAAACGCAACAATGAACTCAAAACTGCATCGGTATTTATTGAAAGCTCACCTGCCAACTGCTCTATTTGCTTGTAGTAAGATTTTATCAGTTCGGTATTGATCACAACAGGTTTAGATGAGCCATTTTGTTTTATCACAATCAGGCATTCTACAGACCCGCGAAGTAGATTTTCCTGCAAAATATTGCGAATGTCAAACTCAAATGATTTCAATAATGCAGGTATCTTTAAATTGACTTCAAACTGTTTTCCGTTGAGTGATTTAATTTCTACAAGATAAGTTTTGTCATTTATTGTTTGCTCCGCTCTTCCAAAGCCTGTCATCGATTTAATCATTCTTAATAATTTTTAATTTTTAGCAAGTTATATAATTCTTTACCGGATATCATACACATTTCTCCCGGTTGCAATTTATCAATATTAATTTTTTCTACCCGGTATCTCACCAATCGCAAGGTAGGAAATCCCACAGCGGCAGTCATTTTGCGCACCTGCCTGTTTTTGCCTTCTGTCAAAATGATCTTTATCCAACTATCCGGTATTGTTTTCCTTACCCTTATTGCCGGATTTCTTTCCGGCAATAAAGGAGGATTTTCAAAAATGAATACGTTGCATTTTTGTGTAATCATTTTTTTGTTCTCTACTTTTATGGTAACTCCATTTTGTAATTGATAAATTGCCTGTTTTGTTATTAGTCCTTCCACCTGCACAAAATATTCTCTTTCATGATTTTTTGTGGGATCCAGTAAAAGATGGTTCAACGCTTTGTCATTGGTCAGTATCAATAAACCTTCACTATCCGCATCTAATCTACCAACAGGGTATACGTTCACCGGAACGTCAAAAAAATCTTTCAATGACTTTTTTCCATCAGTTGCTGTAAACTGCGACAATACACCAAAAGGTTTATAAATGATGAAATACTGAAAAGCCAATTGTTACTAATTTAAAATTAATTAATGCAAAAATTATTTTACCTAACGTGGTGTCAGTTCTAAATCCATTTCCTTCTTCCTGTCTTTATACACTCTCAGCATTTGCAGGGAGACAGCTAATATGATCAGGGAAAAACCAGCATAAAATCCTGAACCCAAGAACTGGTTTTCTTTAAAAATAATGAATGCCAGTATGATAGAATAAATAGGTTCAAAATTATAACTAAGATTAGTTGTAAAAGGAGAAATATGTTTTAATGCATTCAAGCTCAGAATAAAAGCAAAAACTGTACATACCCAGGATAATACTAACAACCAAAGTAGATCTGAACTGGTAGGAATATAATAAGATGCCGGAAAAAAATGTAAATAAACAGGAAGGATCATCAACAATGCAAGCACGCCTCCAGTCATTTCATAAAAAGTAACCATGACTGGTTTCACCGTCTTCAAAATCGATTTATTAAAAATGGGAAAAAGGCAGGCCAGCATAGCTGAAATAATACCGAAAATAATCCCTGTTTTAAACTCCGGGTAAAAATTAAAAATGAGATAAATTCCGGCAATGGCCAGGAGGCCTAATAACATTTCGCCCGGATCAATCCGCCTGCGCATGATGATTGGTTCAAAAATAGAGGTAAAAAAACCTATTGCAGACAAGCACGTAACAGAAACAGAAACGTTAGAATATTTAATACTTCCATAAAAACTTACCCAATGCAGCGCTATAATACCGCCAATTCCTAACATCTGCCATATTTGTTTCTTTGGTACTTTAATAAATGCTTTTCTGATTAGTAAAATTGCTCCCAGGGTAACTGCACTTATCGCCATCCGGTATAAAGTCAGGTAACCCTCATTGAGCGTGATCAATTTACCGATAATCGCCGTAAAACCCGCCAATAAGATAGCGACATGCAATTGCAAAAAAGCTTTTTTCATATAAGCGGCAAAATTACAAGTAATGAGGAAAGAAAAGATAAGAAGTTGTAAGAGAGATGTGAAATGTCAGGTGTCAGATGTGAAATGTGAGATGTGAGATTATAGATAAGAAACGTGAAAATTTTCTAGTTCTCATTTAAAATTCAAAATTGGTCATACTGATTTTTTGCAAAGATGATCTGAATTAAAGGTGAAGATGAATTAATGTTTTTCAATTATAGTATGTCTGAAGTGCGTTTAAAACCGTGCTCCCTCTCCTTTTGGAGAGGGCTGGGGTGAGGCTAAACTCAAGAATCACTTAAACCTCAATTCAAGATTTTATATTTCTCAATATGGAAAGATGATATAAGATTTTCAAATTAAAGTATTTTTTATGAGCGTTTCAATATGTGCTCCCTCTCCTTTTTGTAAGAGGTTTCTACCCTAATTAACAATCCTTTATATGAAAAAATACGTGCACCACAGATTGTATCAATCATAGGTTTATATTTGCGACTGTTTAAAATAATCCAAAATTATGAGTTTCAAACGTATTAATAATATTACTGGTTGGGTAATATTTGCAATTGCCGCCTTTGTTTATTTGTCTACAATGGAGGCCACTGGCAGCTTTTGGGATTGTGGTGAGTTTATTTCATCCGCTTACAAAGTACAAATTCCGCATCCCCCCGGGGCGCCATTATTTATTTTGTTAGGACGACTTTTTACCATTCCGCTTAGTCCTGATAATGCTGCACTCGGCGTAAATGCCATGAGTGCATTGGCAAGCGCTTTTACTATTTTATTCTTATTTTGGACGATTACCCATTTTGCACGGAAAATAACGCAGAAAAGTTCCGGGATGACACTTACCTCTACACAGGTATTTACCATCCTTGCTGCAGGAGCAGTTGGCGCGTTGGCTTATACATTTAGTGATTCATTTTGGTACAGTGCCGTGGAAGGTGAAGTATATGGAATGTCTTCTTTTTTTACAGCCCTTGTATTTTGGACAGCATTGAAATGGGAAGATGAAGTTTCCATAGAACAGGCACAGGGAATTACAGGACATTTTACACGGGCAGACAGGTGGCTAATCCTGATATTTTACCTGATAGGATTGTCCGTGGGCGTGCATTTGCTATGTATTCTTACCATTCCTGCTATCGTAATGGTTTATTATTACAGAAGATATAAAACGACCAAATGGGGTCCACTCTGGGCTTTCATAATCGGCTGTATCATTACCGGGATTGTCCAGGTACCAATGGTACAATGGACCATCAAATTAGCCGGGCAGTTTGATATATTATTTAAAAATAGTTTCGGACTTCCATTCTTCACAGGTTTTACTTTTTTCTTTATTTTAGTTGGCTTTATTATTTATCTCATGTTGCTGTTGGCAAAGAAAAAGAATTGGAATTTTCTGAAACTGGCCATGTGGATTTTCGCCTTCGTTATCTTAGGTATTTCCACTTACACCACTACACTTATCCGTTCCAATGCTGACCCGGCAATCGATATGTTCAATGTAGATAACCCCGTAAGTTTAGTAGGATATTTAAGCCGTGAGCAATACGGAGACTGGCCTATCTTTAAAGGACAGGATTTTACCGCACAACCATCTGATCAAAAATTTGTAGATACTTATGTAAAAGGACAAACCAAATACGAGAAGAAAGGAAAGAAGATGGAGACAGAATATGCACCAGGCGATGTGCACATTTTCCCTCGCATGTGGGATGCTTCAAATGACCAGGGACATGCTGATTATTATGCAAGTTTCGCGGGTATTCCAAGAGATCCTAAAACAGGTGCGTATTTGGGTTCACCTACAATGGCCGATAACATTAGTTTCTTCATTAGCTACCAGTTCAACTGGATGTATATGAGGTATTTTTTGTGGAATTTCGCAGGGAAACAAAATGATTTGCAAGGAGTGGATATGGGCAATGTAAGAGATGGTAACTGGATCACAGGCATTCCTTTTTGGGACAATGTCCGTTTAGGTGATCAGAGTAAAATGCCAGATACTTTAAAAAATAATAAAGCGCATAACAAACTTTTTGCCTTACCGTTATTATTAGGAATACTTGGTTTACTATACCAGTATCAAAAAGATAAAAAAGATACATTGATCGTTATCCTTTTATTTTTCTTTACCGGTATTGCGATCGTATTATATTTAAACCAGGCAGGTAACCAGCCCCGCGAAAGAGATTATGCTTTTGTTGGCTCTTTTTATGCTTTTGCCGTATGGATCGGCTTAGGTGTAATGTATGTAAAAGACCTGTTGCAGAAATGGATCCCGGGTAAAAATGCTGCATACGCAGCTTCCATTCTTTGCTTGCTGGCAGTTCCGGTTTTAATGGCTGCCCAGGAATGGGATGACCATGATAGAAGTCACAAAGTATTGGCAAGGGATCTTGCAAAAGATTACCTGGAAAGCTGTGCCCCTAATGCTATTTTAATCACCTTCGGAGATAACGATACCTATCCGTTGTGGTATGCACAGGAAGTACAGGGAATCAGGAGAGATATAAGGGTCATTAACTCAAGTTTACTGGGCACTGATTGGTACATTAACCAATTGAGGTATAAAGTGAATAAGAGCGCACCAATAAAACAAATATGGAGCCCGGAGCAAATCATCGGAAGCAAAAGAGATGGTGTCTATTTTTATCCTGATTTACCAGGAGCTAAAGTAGATCAGTCAAAACCAATGGATCTCTATACGATGATGAAAGATTATGCGGGAAGTGATGACCCCAACAGGATGCTTTTAAACAATGATGATTACCTGAATGTATTTCCTACCAAAAACGTGAAAGTACCTGTGAATATAGATCTTGTAAGGAAAAACGGTACTGTGAATGCTGGTGATAGTGTGGTAAGCGAGCTTGATTTTACGATTCCTAAAAATGCGATTGGTAAAAACGAAAGTGCGATCCTCAACATCATTGCAGCCAATAACTGGGAGCGTCCTATTTACTTTACCTCGTTGTATGATGAATTAGGTTTTGGTAATTATTTAAGAGTTGATGGTATGTCCTATCGCCTCGTACCGGTATTGAATCATCCTGTAAATGAAGCCTGGACTTACAATGTGATGATGAATAAATTTGCATTTGGTAATGCCAATATACCGGGCGTTTATTTCGATGAAGAAAATCGCAGACACCTCAATTCTATCAGGTTGCAGTTTGCCCAGGTAGCGCTGAGCCTGGTGGATAAAAACAATAAAGCGGAGGCGAATAATTTACTTGAAAGGGCAGATAAGAATATGCTACAACAGAATTTCCCTTATGCGATGGCTTCCCGCGGACAAAGACAAAACCAGTTCTCTACGCAATTCCTTGTGGCAGCTTACAAAGCCGGCAATCTTCCATTGGCCAAGAAAATATCTGATGAGCTAAGGAAAGACCTGGAGCAACAAGTTACTTACTATAATAACCTTGATGAAAACAAACAAATATCGCTTTCCAATGACAACCAGATGGTCGTGCAATTATTGCAACAGATACAGGGGATGGAACAGGTATTTAAAAATGGCGTGCCGCCAATGATGCAGGAGCAAGGGGGTGTTATTAAAAACGTTCCTATGGATTCATTGAAGGATACGCTTGTTCACGATAAAACGCAATAGTGACAATTCTAATCATTAATAGGATCCCGGTAGCACCAACTACCGGGATTTTTTTATTTAACAATAGCATCTAATGAACCGGAATGTAGATTGTGTAAATTGCATCTGCCCTATCCATCATTTTTTCTATTGGTTAGGCCATCAATAAAATCCAGGAATAAATAGAAGCGTAAAACACAATACCAATATGCGGTTTAATCATTTTTATAAATACGACCCAAGCGAAAACAGCAAATCTTCATTTGATACAATGCTTGATATTTTCATGCAAATGCTCACTTATACGAGCGGTGATGTGGCAGAATCGCTAAGCTGGCTTACAGAATTAGATAAGGAATATAAGATGACGGATGACAAATACGGAATAGGTGATTTTATCCAGGATTTGAAAGATAAAGGTTACATAGATGAGAATAAAGAGAAAGGAAAAATTGAGATTACTCCTAAAACAGAACAGGGAATCAGGAAACGCAGTTTGGAAGAAATATTTGGCAAGCTGAAAAAAAGTAAACAAGGAAATCACCAGACTTTCAAACCGGGCGGTGGTGATGAGATCAATCCGGAAACAAGACCATTTCAATTTGGTGATACACTGGAGCAGATTGATTTTACAGAATCAATTCGTAATGCGCAGATTAATCATGGGATTGATAGTTTTACAATGAATGAAGATGATCTGCATATAAGAGAAACAGATTTTAAAACACAGACTTCTACGGTCCTGATGATTGACATTTCACATAGCATGATTTTGTATGGCGAAGACCGCATCACACCAGCCAAAAAAGTAGCCATGGCACTTAGTGAATTGATCCAGACAAAATACCCAAAAGATACGTTAGATATCGTGGTATTTGGAAACGATGCCTGGACGATAGAAGTGAAAGATCTTCCTTACCTGCAAGTGGGGCCATATCATACAAACACGGTTGCCGGACTCAATTTGGCAATGGATTTGTTAAGAAGAAGAAAGAATCCCAATAAACAGATTTTTATGATCACAGACGGAAAACCGACTTGCCTGAAAGTTGGTGGGAAATATTATAAAAACAGTTTCGGGGTAGACAGAAGAATTCTGAATAGATGTATGAACCTTGCGGCGCAGTGTAAAAAATTAAAAATTCCCATCACTACTTTTATGATAGCCAGCGATCCTTACTTACAAAAATTTGTGACTGAATTCACTGAAACCAATAATGGGAAAGCGTTCTTTGCATCTTTGGATAAATTAGGGGCATTCATATTCAGGGATTTTGAAAGCGGGAAAAGAAAAACAGTCTATTAAATTTCGTTTTTAAATGATAAAATTAATCCTGTATTTCCAGGGTTTTTTAATAAAATCAATAATAAATTATAAGCTTACAAATAAAAAAAATAAAATTTAGCAATTCAAAAATGACATTGCAGAAGGAAAATATAAATGGATATACAAAATATAAAAACACTCGGACAGCTTAAAGAAAGCAATTACAAACCCCGGTCTATCAAAGAAGAACTGAGGGAAAATTTAATCAAAAGAATCAATAAAAAAGAGATCACCTTTCCAGGAATAATTGGTTATGAAGATTCGGTAATTCCCGATACAGAAAGAGCCATATTATCCCGGCATAATATCTTATTTCTTGGATTAAGAGGCCAGGCAAAAACGAGAATGGCCAGGCTGATGGTGGATTTGCTGGATGAATACATTCCTATAATAGATGGTAGTGAGGTAAACGATGACCCTTTTCAACCACTGAGTAAATATGCAAAAGACCTGGTGAAGGAACATGGTGATGATACGCCAATTGCCTGGTTGCACAGAAGCAATCGTTATGGAGAAAAACTGGCTACGCCTGACGTAAGTGTAGCTGATTTGATCGGTGATATTGATCCTATCAAAGCGGCCAATTTAAAATTGAGTTATGCCGATGAAAAAGTAATTCATTATGGAATAATTCCACGAAGTAACAGGAGCATATTTGTAATCAATGAACTGCCGGATTTGCAGGCACGTATACAAGTTTCACTGTTCAATATTTTGGAAGAAGGTGATTTACAAATAAGGGGGTTTAAGTTAAGATTACCGCTGGATATTCTCTTTATTTTTACGGCCAATCCCGAAGATTATACCAACCGAGGCTCAATCGTAACGCCATTGAAAGATAGAATCGAAAGCCAGATATTAACCCACTATCCTACTTCTATTGAAAACTCCTTGTTTATTACTGAACAGGAGTCGCACATTCATTTTGACCAGGCGAAGAAAGTAAAGGTGAGTGATCTTATCAAAAGACTAATTGAACAGGTATCCTTTGAAGCGAGAAATAGTGAATACGTTGATAGAAAAAGTGGCGTGAGTGCAAGGCTGACGATCGCCTGTTACGAAAATGCAGTTAGTGCTGCAGAACGCAGGGCCATCATCAATAATGAAAAAGAAACCCAGGTTTGGGTAAGTGATCTTGCCGGAATCATTCCTTCCATCACAGGTAAAATAGAACTAGTGTATGAAGGTGAGCAGGAAGGCCCTTTCCAGGTTGCTTACAACCTTTTAGAGAAAGCAATACGGACACAATTCATTAAATATTTCCCAAACCCTGAAACGGCTAAAAAGCGTAAAACGAAAGATTCAGTTCCCGAAGAAAATCCTTATAAACCAATTACAAAATGGTTTGATGCTGGCAATCACCTGGATCTTTCTCTCGAGTTAAGTGATGAAGAAAAAATCCAGATGTTGTATAAAGTCGACGGCCTTTATGGAATAGTAAAAAAACATTTTCCAACTGCCAATGCAAAAGAAAATGCCCTGATGATGGAGTTTGTTTTACATGGCTTATCTACGTTCTCATTGATCAGTAAAAAAGTGGTAGAAGGAAAAATAGAATTCAAGGATCTGATGGGAAGTATGCTGAATTTGAATCTTAGCTCATTTGAAGATGAAGAATTGGAGGATAATTAACCAGGAATGATGAATGATATTTTTAATTAATTTTATCCTTTGGATAATTTTATAAAATTCTATTCATGGAAACAAAACCAGATTCTATCGACAATTACATCAATCAATTAAATAAAGAGAGAAAGGATGTAATGATCAAATTAAGAAAAGTAATTCTTGATAATTTGCCAGGTGGTTTCACTGAAATGATGAGTTATGGAATGATCGGTTTTGTAGTTCCACATTCTATTTATCCAAACGGTTATCATTGTAATCCAAAATTGCCGTTACCATTTTTAAGTATTGCATCACAGAAAAATTTTGTAGCAATTTATCATATGGGCATTTATGCAGACGTAAATTTATTAGAATGGTTTGAAAATGAATACCTGAAACATTCAAAGGCGAAATTAGATATGGGGAAAAGTTGCATACGTTTTAAAAAATTGGACGAAATACCATATGAATTAATCGGAGAACTTACCCGAAAAATTAGTGTAAAGGAATGGATTAAAATGTATGAATTTTCACTAAAAAAGTAACATTATTATAAACGTAAAAATCAATTCCTACTTTCTTTGGGGGATAGGTTTGATTTCCGGCACTCATTATTTTCTGAAAACTGCCTCCAGGACAAGGTATCAATTCCCCATCTTTTAAAGACTCAATGATTAAACTATATTAACTTCTCTTTCCAGGAGAATATTAAATTTTTCATTCACTGAATTGATGATCTTTTCACTGAAATCATACACTTCAGTGCCGGTGGCGTGACCATAATTTACCAGCACAAGTGCTTGTTTTTCATAACAACCTACCTCCCCTTTTCGCAAACCTTTAAAACCACATTGCTCAATCAGCCAGCCTGCAGGAATTTTATATAGATTGTCGTTGATTTGGAAATAAGGAAAAGGAACCTGTTCCCCTTTTACATCATTTTCTTTCAATAGATTCCTGGCAGATTCACGCTTTTCAAAAACAAGAAAATCATTTTTATTCATCACAGGATTTTTAAAAAAACTGCCTGCATTTCCTACTATTTTCGGATCAGGTAATTTAGAAGTACGGATCAGTACAATCGCATCTGATATGGCTTTTACAGAAAGTACCGGCACTTTCATTTTTTCCAATTCTGCTTCAATGGCACCATAAGAAATATTGAATACAGGTTTTTTTCGTAATCGAAAAGTGACATTCAAAATCGCAAACTG
>JBDTEF010000021.1:0-10023 GCA_039922615.1 Ginsengibacter sp. | reverse complement strand
AGCCATTATTTTTCCAACATCAAAAACATTTCTACCAATATCTTTTTATCATCAAAGTCTTTTTTCACGCCATTTGTTTCCTGGTATTTTTCATGACCTTTTCCAGCTATTAAAATGATGTCCTCTTTTCCTGCAAGGGTAACCGCTGTTTTTATTGCCTCTTTTCTATCAGTAATGGAAATACACTTTTTTCTGGCAGTAATAGGAACACCTGATTCCATATCTTTTATGATCTGTTCGGGAATTTCACTTCGTGGATTATCTGAGGTGAAAACAATTTTGTCGCTGTATTCACAGGCCACTTCGGCCATTTCGGGCCTTTTTGTTTTATCACGATCTCCGCCACAACCCACGACTGTTATGATTTTTTCTTCACCCTGTCTTAAATTTTTAATCGTTGCCAGCACATTTAAGAGTGCATCCGGCGTATGGGCATAATCAATAATTCCTACCACTTTTTCATTGGGAGAGATGATATAATCAAACCTGCCTTCCGCACCATCCAGGTTACTTAGAATTTGTAAAACCTTCTCCTTATTTTCTCCCATACAAATGGCAGCACCATATACTGACAACAAATTATAAGCGTTAAATGTTCCTATCAGTCTAAAGTTTACTTCAATTCCCTCGATTAAAAGGTGAAGCCCCAGCAAAGAATTTTCAATGATTTTGGCTTTAAAATCTGCCATTGTTTTAAGGCTGTAAAAATATTTTGCAGCCTTTGTATTTTGCAGCATTACGCCACCTCTTTTATCATCTGCATTACTCAATGCAAAGGCAGTTGAGGAAAGTGAATCAAACAGTAATTTCTTTGCCCTGATGTATTCCTCAAACGTTTTGTGATAATCAAGGTGGTCATGCGTTATATTACTAAAAATAGCTCCTGTAAATTGCAGACCTTCTACTCTGTGCTGAACTAATGAATGAGAACTTACTTCCATAAATACGTGTGTACATCCTATTTCGTACATCCGCGAGAGCAACTGGTTTAAATGGATCACATCGGGAGTAGTATGTGTAGAAGGAATGATTTGATCTTCTATTTGATTTTGCACGGTACTTATTAATCCACATTTGTATCCTAATCCTCTGAATAATTTGAATAACAGAGTTGCAATGGTTGTTTTCCCATTCGTCCCTGTAACGCCTACCAGCTGTAGTTTTGAGGTAACCTGTCCGAAAAAATTATGGGCCATGATTCCTGAAGCGACAGCACTGTCTTCTACCTGTGTGTATTGAATATTTTCATGTAGGGTGGCAGGCAAAATTTCACAAATGACAGAAACAGCACCATTAGCTATGGCTTTCTCAATAAAATCATGACCATCAGATAATGTTCCCTTCACTGCAACAAAGCAAGATCCCTTCGACACATTCCGCGAATCTATTTGTAAATCATTGATCTCAATATCAGTACTTCCTGATACAGAGATAATTTTTATTTTGTATAATATTTGTTGCAATACTGCCATTAATTCAATTGTATTTGTATCGTTTGACCAGTCGAAAAATTCGTATTTCCTGCCAATGATTGGTAGATCACTTTGCCTCTGCCAATCGCTTTCACCTTTAATCCTTTATTCTCTAACAAATAGAGTGCATCCTTCATACCGAGGCCGGTTACATCCGGAACCACATTCTTAGCCGTGAGCAAATTGTCATCAATCATTTCAGCCCTGCCTTGTTGTAATATGGAAGTACGCCACAAGCCTGAATTACCATTGTCTTTATCAGGAAATTTTAATTCATCCATGATCTGGTTCAGATCTGTTTTCATTCCATAAAATTTATAAAAACTACTGTCAACTAAGTTTTGATATTCCCCTGAAGTCTTATCGGCTACTTTATAAGCATACACTTTATCAGCTACTTCTCTAAAGACAGGTCCGGAAACAGCGCCACCATAAGCAAGCTTAGATTCACTGCCGTTTTGAATCACCACTGCGATGCTATATTGTGGATTATCATAAGGGAAAAAACCCATAAATGCAGCCTGGTATATTTTATTCCCTTTATTATAACCGCGGTTATCCAATGCTGTTACAGCCGTTCCTGTTTTACCAGCAAAACGATATACATTACTTTTTATTGCCTTGGCCGTTCCATGGTTGCCTTCCACTACCTCCAACATGCAGGCTTTTAATTTACCTATTGTTTCAGGACTTGCTATACTTTCGACTAATACCTGGGGTTCAAATTGTTGCACCATAACTCCATGTTCACTAATGGAATTGACCAGGTAAGGCTTCATCATTTTCCCATTATTTGCTACTGCATTGTAAACCATCAAAAGGTGCAGAGGCGTAACCAATTCCTCATAACCGTGCGCCATATAAGGAATACTCGTCTTGGACCAAAATTTACTTGTTGGTTTTTTAATATATGGCCTGGCGGCACCTACAATATCAATACCTGTAACGGTATCTAATCTTAAATTATGAAGATGATTATAAAAAACAGAAGGCTGATTGTGATAATATTGGTCGGCTAATTTTGCAAATGCTACATTAGATGATTGTGCAAATGCTTCCTTCACAGTAATTCTTCCTGTACCATGGTGTGAATCACGAATCGTTAAGCCATAAAAATTTTTCGCTCCATTTTCACAATCGACAATGGTTCCGGTATCAACATATTTATCCTCTAAAAGAGAAAGTAAGGTGGCTAATTTAAATACAGAACCCGGTTCAGTGGCTCTTCCCAGGCCATAATTATAATCTTCAATGTATTCGCCATCAGGCCTTCTGCCCAGGTTAGCAATGGCTTTTATTTTTCCTGTCTTTACTTCCATCACAATGCAGGTGCCATGCAAAGAATTATTTTGCACCATCATTTTCATTAGTGCATTTTGCGCAACATCCTGTATATATGTATCGATATTGGTAATAACATCTTTGCCATTTTCAGGTGCTATTTCTGCGCCGTCCACCGGTATATATCCGCCCGCAGCATAACGCATCAAACGCTTACCTGTAGCGCCTTTCAGTACACTGTCATAAGAACGTTCGAGCCCTACATTCCTGCTGGTATCTCCTCTTGATAACCCAATAGTGCGGTTGGCTAACAATACATAAGGATTTACACGGTTGTCCCTTACATCTATTATGAAACCACTCTTATTTCTCCCCTCTCTTACCAACGGAAAATCACGTAAAGCCTGGTAATCTTCAAATGAAATTTTCTTCTTTAAAATATAATACCTTTTCCTCTTTTTGAACGCAGTTAGCAACTCTTTTCTATAAGTTGCTGTAGTAGCATCTTTAAATAAATCTGATAATGAGCTACTTAAAGAATCAAGGTTTTTGTAAAAACGTTTGCCATTTTTTTCTGTTAATCCATCTGCAGCAAAGTCAATATAAATGTCAAAAACCGGGATAGAAGTGCTAAGCATATTTCCATCCTCACTATAAATACTTCCGCGTTCTGCCCCAAGATCCATGTATTTTAAATGCTGTTTATCAGCCATTTCCTTCCAATACTCTCCCTGTACATTTTGAATGTAAAAGGCCCGGCCAATAATGATGACACCTAATACAATTATGCATAAGAAGCAGAGATAAACGCGCCACAATATGTCATTTTTTACATCCAATATTTTCAGTTATTTACTATTTAATGTATCTGTTATTCTCACCGGTGGTATTACTAAAGGAAACAAACCCAGTGGTTCCACTGCTTTTGATAATTCACTTTCTTTACTTCTAAAAGTCACATCCCGCTTTACAGTTTTATATTCATATTCCATTTCCTTTAAATTTTTTTCTATCTTGTTTATTTTTCTCACCATCTTATCGGCATAATGGCCATTAGCGATATAAACAATTGCCAGTGCGGCTAAAAAGAAATAGAAAGGAATATTTCTTACTAACCACCGGTTATACCTCAACGACAATCTGAATCTCGGATTGTTGTTCTTTTTAGCATTTATATTTTCACCGGTTTTCATTCTACTTTTATTCAATTTAAAAACCTCACCCTATCCTCCCGAAAAGTCCGGATATGTCATCCGAAGGAGAGAGAGTCGCAACCTTTATTGCTGTGATGTTTCAAATATTTGTTTATTTTTTATTATTCATTTTATAGGTCTGTATATATCTTATAGTAATCAGAGAATTATCTTTTTTCAGCTATCCTCAATTTTGAACTTCTTGATCTTGGATTCAATTGCAATTCGGCTGGAGAAGGCGTCACAGGTTTTTTTGTAATTACCTGTAATGGACTTTTTTCCTGCTTTCCGAAAATGTCTTTACTTTGTTCTTCTTCAAAATTTCCATTCCTGAAAAAATTCTTTACTAAACGGTCTTCGAGAGAATGGAACGTTATCACTACGAGTTTTCCACCTTTTTCCAATAAATCAACTGACTGTGTCAGCAAATCTTTCAAGGCGCCCAATTCTTCATTTACTTCTATTCTTAAAGCCTGGAAAACCTGCGCGAAATATTTTTCAGGATTTCCTTTTACAATCGGGTAAATCGCATTTTTAAATTCTTTGATCGTGTTTAACGATTGACTTCTTCTAACTTCTACAATTTTCTTTGCCAGGGTTTTCGAATTAGTAACTTCTCCGAATTGTTCGAATATTTTATGCAATTTTTCTTCAGAATAACTATTCAAAATATCTGCTGCTTTTACCGGTCCGCTCTGGTTCATCCTCATATCCATTTCTGCATCGTAGCGCGTCGAAAATCCTCTCTCAGGTACATTGATCTGGTGACTTGATATACCTAAATCTGCCAAAATTCCATCTACCGTTACTACTTTCTCCAACCGAAGAAACCGATGTATATGACGAAAATTATGAGGAATGAAAGTGACCCTTTTATCATCCGGTACATTTCTCTGCGCATCTTTGTCCTGGTCAAAAACAATCAGTCTTCCTTCTTTACCCAACTTCTCCAGGATCTTTTTACTGTGACCACCTCCACCAAAGGTGCAATCAACGTACACACCACCTGGCTTGATTTCCAACGCTTCTATTGTTTCCTGCAACAAGACCGGCACATGATAGACGCTTTGTTCCATAGCAATTAATTTAAACTTTATCTCGTGTCATTACCTCTTTTGCCAAATCACTAAAGGCATCCGGTGAAAAACTGTCAAAGAACTCATTGTATTTTACTTTATCCCAAATTTCAATTTTATCAATGGCTGATACCAGTACGATTTCCTTACTTATCTCAGCGTAATCCATTAGATTTTTCGGCATCAAAATCCGTCCTGCGCCATCCATTTCCACTTGTGTGGCACCGTTCAAAAAATATCTTTTGAATTGCCTTACTTTTGGATCAAAATCATTTAACGTGCTTAATTCTGTAAACAAGGGATTCCAACTCTCGGATGTGTATAAGCTAAGGCACTTTTCAAAACCACGATTTAATACAAAGCCTTCTTCTCTTTTTTCCGGCAGCTGTTTTTTAAAACCTGCAGGTAAAAGAAAGCGCCCTTTTGCATCGACTGTAGCCTCGTATTCGCCTATAAAGCCTTTCATTTTTTAAAAAATTAAGTATTAAAACCCTTTTATCACCACAAAATAACACTTTTTACCACTTTGCACCACAATTTTAATAAATAAATTTATACAAACGGGCTGCTTTTAATGTTATCTAATCTATTGTGGGTACGAGTTTGTATATTTTTATAGCAAAAGATTGTGAATAACCTGTGGTTATAATGTGAATAATGAGTGGATAAGAATTTACTATTCAATTTTAAAATAAATTCCTGTTGGTGAGTTCCTACTAAATAAAGACTGATAAAACAGTCAATTTGTTTTAATGAAAGATATGGGTGTTTTGTAGAATGAATATTCTAATTTTTACAAAAAATAGGAATGTTAGATCCGAAAAATTAACTGCTGAAATAATGCTCCCAATTAAATGAAAAAGGAATTACCGGGCACAATTAAATTTCATCATTATTCTTCTACGTTTATTATATTCCCGGTTTTATAAGGATAGAAAAAGAGGAAAAAACTGAGGAATCACAACAAAAAGGCTGAATGTGAAAAGCCACGAATTTGAAACAAAGTGAAGATTATACCAAAAAGCATCTCCAATCGGGGAATGCATCAATTAGTTTCATTAAGTAAATGATATAACAGTTAGCTCAAATTCAACATTCCCGACGCTAGTATTTTTTAACCAAATCGCATAATCAACGCGTAGCACTTTGCGTAATCAAAAAATCGGTAAATGAATTTGTGCAAAAAGATAACCTCAGCATTCTCATAATCTCTCTGTTTTTTCAATTTTGATTTCATTGAAGAAAAAGAATCAAATTCAAAAAAGTCGCAGGGAAGAAGTGTTCTTTTATATTTATTTTTTCACAAGAGGCATATCAATTGTAAAACAACTTCCCTTTCCGGGGGTGCTTTCTACTTTTATTTTTCCTTTATGGGCATCAACTATTGATTTTACATAGCTAAGACCCAGGCCAAATCCTTTCACATTGTGAATATTGCCGGTATGCGCACGATAAAATTTTTCAAAAATACGCTGGACAGTTTCTTTATTCATGCCTATACCATTGTCCTCGATCTTTATGCGTATGGAATGATTAAAATTTAAAGTCGACAGTTTTATTTTTAGATTGTCCCCCGAGTATTTGACCGCATTATCGAGAAGATTATTAATGATGTTGGTAAAATGAACATCATCTGCCATAATACAATCATTGGCTGCATTAAAAACAACTTCCAGTTTACCATCTTTTTCTTTTACCGGCAGCTGAATATTGTTGACAGCCGCATTGATCATATCGTTAGCGTGAACAGGCTTCGCATTTATTTGTATCTCGTTTCTATCTGTCAAAGCAGCCTGCAATATGGTTTCTACCTGCCTGTTCATTCTCTTATTTTCCTCTTTAATAATGGTAGAAAAATAATTCATCTTCTCTCTGTCATTCATCACTTTTTCATTTCTTAGGGCATCTACTGCCAAAGAAATGGTCGCCAGTGGCGTCTTGAATTCGTGCGTCATATTATTGATAAAATCAGATTTGATCTCACCTAATTTTTTTTGATTTAATAATGCACGAATGGTAATAAAAAAAGCCGTAAAAATAATACTGGTAAATATTACCGCACCCAAAATCATCAAAAACATCTGGCGCCACAAGGCACTGCTATGAGTAGGCACCGATATGATCAATAATTCCTGTGGCACAAGACCTTCTGCCATACTTCCACTCGGCACATCCAGTGCAATTACAAATTTTTGATTATTCGTTGAATCATTAAAACTCTTGGTAAAATTTTTGGACTGAAGATCATCCCCTATCATGGAAGTTGTGCTTATCGCAAATTCAAAATCGGTATCTTTTAATCCATATTTTTCAAAAGCTTTCCTTATTGTGGCTCTTATTTCCTCACCGGTAAATTTCCTGGCAATTGTGGTTGGAAATACATTTGTAGGAAAAAGTAAGTCGCCACTTTTATTTTTTCCAAAAGGCATCATACTTGCTTTTTCTTCTATCAGGTCACTGGCGACTGAAAACGTGACCATTTTCAATTGTTCCTCATATTGCAGCTTTTTATCTTCCAGGGATTGGTTAATCCATTTATATTGAAAATAAATTAGCCCTAACACTGAGATAAAAACAAGAAGGGAAATAATAGGGAAAATTCTTTTCATGCACGCAAATTTAAACTTCGCAAAAGTGAATTTATAAAGTACCTCATGGAAGTTATTATATTTAACTAACTGTTACCTTTAAAATTATCGTAAATTATGAAATTGATAGTTATTTTATGCTAAATAAATGCTTAATTTATCACTATGATATCGACATCGAAAGGCGTTTTATTAATTGCAAATCCTTTTTTGAAGGATCCTAATTTCAGCAGGAGCGTTGTACTGTTATGTGAGAATTTGCCGGAAGGTACTTTTGGTTTTGTTTTAAATAAACTAATGCCTCAAAAATTAAACGAATTAATAGCTGATTTGCAAGGAATTGATTTTCCGGTGTACAATGGCGGTCCTGTGCAAATAGATTCACTTCATTTTCTACATCAATATCCCGATTTGATTTTGGGTGGTGAAGATTTGGGAGATGGTGTATTTTGGGGCGGGAATTTCGAGAGTTTAAAAATACATTTAAAGAATGGAGATCTGGATTTGGATAAACTAAAGTTTTTTGTAGGATACAGCGGATGGATGGCAGGCCAATTGAATTTTGAAATGAAAGAAGAAAGTTGGGTAACAGTGATGGCTACTCGCAGATTGATTTTTACCACGCCACCGGAAGAAATCTGGAAAGAATCATTAAAAGAATTGGGAGGTGAATATGAAAGAATGATCAATTATCCAATAGATCCAAGACTTAATTAAATTATTTTGCCGAACGTGTCAAATGATATTTTGAGCTATGGATTTTCATTTACAGGAAAGTTTATTATAGATAGTAATTGTTATTTGAAATTATTGGAGTATTTTTTGCTTTCTTCAAATTAAATAAAAAACTATGAAAAAATTAATCGCGCTGCTGGCAGTCATGGGATTGGGAACCTATTTGCTTTTGATGTCAGATGAAGACAAAAAGAAATTAAAGAAGAAAGTTAAAAAAGAAAAAAAGACTTTCGCGGAATTCGCTCACAAAGTAAAAGAAGGACTAGACTAATTCCACATATTGCTTTACAAGATCCTGTTTTTTCCTGCTAAAATTGCCTTGCATTTTTATTGCAAAAAAATATTTATAAATAATAGGAAGATGTTGTCTCAGGATGGTCCACTGTTGATTGCAGCAAACCATCCTAACTCATTTTTAGATGCGATCATTCTTTCTTCACTTTTTAAAAAGCCAATACATTCGTTGGCGAGAGGAGATGCTTTTGCAGGCAATTTTTTTAGGAAAGTATTGTTTTCACTCAATATGCTCCCCGTTTATCGTGTAAGTGAGGGTGTAGAGAACCTGGAGCATAACTATACTACATTCCAGGCATGTGAAAACCTTTTTAAAGAAAATAAAATCGTCCTTATTTTTAGTGAAGGGCTGTGTAAAAACGAATGGCACCTGCGCCGTTTGAAAAAAGGTACCGCCCGGCTGGCTTTGCATGCCTGGGATAATGGTATTCCACTTAAAGTTTTGCCCTTGGGATTTAATTATAGTTCCTTTAGGAAATTTGGTAAAATTGTCCGGTTGAATTTTGGCGGTTTCATATTGAAAACTGATTTGCAAAATGAACTTGCGAGTGGAAAAGCAGTGAATGAATTCAATGATCTGCTACGGTTGCAGCTTGAGGAGCTGGTGTATGAAATAGCGCCCGGCGATATACAAAAGAGAAAAGAAATATTTGAATCGGAAGAGCCCTGGTATATGAGCCTGGCAGTTCTATTTCCTGCCATTGCGGGTTTTATTTTACATGCACCATTATATTATGGTGCACATTTTTTTGTAAAAGGTAAGGCTAACGATCATTATGACTCTGTAATGGTAGGAATTTTCTTTTTATTTTATCCTATTTATATTCTACTTCTTACTTTTATATTTTATTTAATAACGTGGAATCCAGCTTGCTTCTTTTTGATAATCTTAATGCCAATAACTGCATTATGCTTATTGCATTTTAAAAAGGTTATTTGATAAACCAGAAAAATTTGTTCAATCTATATTGATCTTATTAAACCAACAAAAACTTTACTCATTTAAAAATTTTATTGTTTTTACAGCAAATTTATTTTATGTTTTGTTGGAAAAATTTCATGCGAACGGAATAAAAAAACCCTGCAAAATCATCGCAGGGTAATTACTTATTATTTCAAAACAAAAATTTATTACATCTCTACAGCTCCTTCAACCAAAACCATTGTCTTATTATTCAAAACTTCTACAAATCCACCCTGGATAGAATAAATAGTAGTGGCACTTTTATCTTTCAGAATTTTTAATTTTCCGGCCTTCAATGCACTTACAAGAGGTGCATGTTTATCAAGTACTTCAAACAATCCTCCGATGCCTGGAAGCTGTACTCCATATACTTCTCCGCTGTAAATCTTTTTTTCTGGTGTCAGTATTTCTAATGTCATA
>JBDTEF010000020.1:0-6491 GCA_039922615.1 Ginsengibacter sp. | reverse complement strand
ATTCGTCCTACATTAGAAGTAAACGGCATTTGGGGTGGTTACGAAGGGGAAGGCGCCAAAACAGTTTTACCTTCAAAAGCTACCGCGAAAATTTCTGCACGTTTGGTGCCTAACCAGAAATCGGAGGTAATAACTAAAAAGTTAATCGAATATTTTAAATCAATTGCTCCTGATAGCGTTACTGTAAAAGCATTTGAACACCATGGCGGCGAACCATACATGACACCCATTACCAGCAAAGGATACAAAGCTGCCGAAAAAGCAATAGAAACAACATTTGGAAAAACGCCTGTACCTGTTCGAGGCGGAGGTAGTATTCCTATTTGTGCTATACTGGAAAAAGAATTAGGCGTAAAAATAATTTTTATGGGCTTTGGTCTCGACAGTGATAATCTTCACTCACCTAATGAAAAATATGGCCTGGTCAATTTCTATAAAGGAATAGAAACGATTCCCTATTTCCATAAATATTTTGCAGAGTCTTAGTATTATCAAAATAGCATTAAAAAAAAAGGTTGCCATTGTTGAGGATGGCAACCTTTTTTTTTTGCAATTATTTTATTCCGGTATTAGTGGCAATACTTTTCCTACACTTCCGTTTGGCATCTGAATATGTAATAGCGCTGATAAGGTAGGCGCAATATCAGTCATTAAAGTTTCTTTATTTGTGTGACCAGCTTTAATATTCTTTCCAAACCAAACTAATGGAATGTGTGCATCATAAGGATTCCATGCACCATGAGTGGTACCTGTGTTGCCCATTCCAATATAACCGGGTTCAAGCACATAACCAATCTGTCCACTTCGCTTGACGTTATATCCATTGATCAACCTTTCTTTGATCGGCTGGGGTATAGTAGCATTGGAAATATTGTCGTTAGAAAAAGCAAAAGCAACAAATGGTTGATCACTGAGAAATTGAATGATTGTTTGCTTCACTTTTGCAGTCATTTCATCTCGCCTGTTTACAAATGATTCATCCAGGTAAACCTGGTTATTTTGAATCTTAATAAACATGGTATCAGATCCAAATTTTAATAATAATAAATCCTTAAGCTCTTTGGATAAAGTTCCCGAACTATAATTACCTGCAGGAATATTATGTTCTTCTGCAAAACCCGGTACATGTGCTCCGGCATGATCAGCAGTCAGGAATAAAAGATAATTTCCTTTACCAATCTTAGCATCTAAGAATTGCAGGAACTCCGCGATATCTTTATCCAGCCGCAGGTAGGTATCTTCTATTTCCAAAGAATTAGGACCAAAAGTATGGCCGGCATAATCTGTAGAAGAAATACTTACAGTAAGCATATCTGTCACATCACCAGCACCCATTTTTTCCTGTGTAATCACTTCCTTTGCCATGTTAAATGTATATGTGGAAGCAAAGGGCGTATACTTAAATGCACTGAACCTGGCCTTGTTTATTTGCGATAATCTATGTGGAAATACGGGGGATTTTTCTTCAGGGAGATTTCCTTCATAAGGTTTATTGTCTTCGGAACTTTGACCATATTTTTCTTTGGGCAAAAGAAGATTCCAATCATTTGCCATCGCTTTTTCCACCCAATTCTTTTCGTTATAATTAGTCAACCAGGAAGGCAATTGTGACTGGTAATAAGTACTGCTGATCCATCGGCCATTTGTATCATCATACCAATAGGCAGCGTTTGCAGCATGACCTGCGGGAAGTATGGCTCCACGATCTTTCAGGGAAATTCCAATCACTTTACTTTTAAAATTAGTGGCCAATCGCAGTTCATCCGTAACAGTTGTCACTAATAAATTCCTAGGGCTCATTTTACCAAGGACAGACAAACTTCCAACTGTGTTAACCGTAGAATCTTCCGTACAATACCTGTTTTTTTTAGAATCAAAATCATACCAATCATTTCCTACTATGCCGTTTATCGCAGGTACGCTGCCGGTATAAATAGAAGAGTGCCCCGGCGCAGTATAGGTAGGCACATAAGGAACCATGGTATTCTCACAACTGAATCCCTCTGACATCAATCTCGCAAATCCCTCCTTGCCATAATTTGATTTGAAACGATATAAATAATCCCACCTCATTTGGTCAATCACTAAACCGACAACTAATTTTGGTCTGGACGGAATATTTCGTTGTTGAGCAGATAAGTGCTGAAAGCATATTACCGATAAGAGACAAAGAATTTTCTTCATAAACTGTTTTTTTAAAGATAATAAACAATTAAATGATGCAATTGAAGTAAAAGCGGAATGAGAAATATTTATCTGAGCATAAATAACCATTATAATAAATTCCAAAGGTCATTGCATGAACATGATTTTTTATAAAAATTAGTCCTCAATTCAGTACTTTTGCAGGCATTAATAAAAAAATATAATATTGCATTAATGATGACAGATCTATTTGAAAAGTTTGAGAAAGATGCAGGTCCCCTTGGCCAGCATTTGCAAAGAGCGCATGGTTATTTCGCCTTTCCAATCCTGGAAGGAGAATTAGGAAGTAGAATGAAATTCAGGGGTAAGGAAAAAATAGTGTGGAGTCTCAATAATTATCTTGGATTAGTAAATCACCCCGAAGTAAGAAAGATAGATACTGAAGCAACCGCAAAATATGGCATCGGAAATCCCATGGGCTCACGTATGATGAGCGGAAATACCAAACTGCATGAAGAATTGGAAAAAGTATTAGCTGACTTTGTAGGCAGAGAAGATGCTATGCTGCTAAATTTTGGTTACCAGGGGGTAATGAGTTGCATTGATGCACTTGTCAATCGCAGGGACGTAATTGTTTATGATGGAGAAGCACATGCCTGCCTCGTTGATGGCGTACGATTACACCTGGGTTATAGTTATAAGTATAAACATAATGATGTGGAAGACTGTGAAAAGCAGTTGGAGCGTGCGCAAAAAATGGCTGAAAAAAGCGGTGGTGGCATTTTGGTTATTACGGAAGGTGTGTTTGGCATGAGTGGAAACCAAGGAAAAATCAAAGAAATTGTAGCACTTAAATCAAAATATAACTTTAGGATTTTAATAGATGATGCACATGGCTTTGGATGTATGGGAGCAACTGGTGCGGGAACTGATGAAGCCCAGGATTGCCAAAAAGAGGTAGATGTTTATTTTAGCACTTTTGTAAAAAGCATGGGAAGTATTGGTGCCTTTATCGCCGGATCGGAAAGCGTTATTAACTATTTAAGGTACAATGTTCGCTCTCAAATATTTGCCAAGAGCCTAGCTGTGGCGGCAGTTGAAGGCCTTTTGAAAAGAATGGATATGTTGAAAACAATGCCGGAATTAAAAGAAAAATTGTGGCATAATGTAGACAGGTTACAAAACGGTCTTAAAGAAAGAGGGTTCGATATTGGTACTACCAATAGCCCCGTAACCCCGATATTTATGAAAGGAGATTTACCGGAAGCTACAGGAATGGTAATGGATATAAGGGAGAATTATAATATTTTTTGTTCAGTAGTAGTATTTCCTGTAATTCCAAAGGGACAAATTATTTTTAGGCTTATTCCTACTGCTTCTCATTCCGATGAGGACACTGATATTACATTGGATGCATTTGAAGCTGCAAAAAAGAAATTAGATGCCGGATTATATAGAGCTGAAGATATCCCTGATATGGCCCATATTGGTGTTGCTCAAATTGGAGAAGCTTAATTAAAATTGATCAAAAATTTTATAGATTGATACTTCTTCAATTGTAGTTTGATGGGAGATATTAAAATTGATAATTCACATTCTTTTGATTGCGTCTTACAGCTAATTATCCGTAGATACTCTTCAAATAAAACCGGGCATCTTGGAAGATGCCCGGTACAATCAAATGATCTTAAATATTAAACTTAACCAAAACCATTAATAAGTCATTGATTCCGGGCTAAAGGTTGCATGGTTAAGTCAAAAAAAGGGCAGAATAGAAATTCACCCTTTTATAATCCAATATCCTAGAAAAACCTTCTTTTGAAACAATATGTTTCTATTATTTAATTAATATTGATATACTCTTCATCATAATAACAGACATTTAAATTTACCTAAATGCTGCTTTTATAGCCAGACTTTAGATTTTATTCGTCGAAGTGAGAAAGGAAATTTTATAATTTTGTTCAAAATTCCAGGTTATAAGTCATGGAAGATAAAAAAAATTCTATCTAAAATCACTTACCATTTATTTTTGAACGTACGGGAAAAATCAGGGAAACTCATCGTGTTGTAAATCCCCTCTCCGAAATATTTTAAAATTGACTCTATATCTCCGGTGCGTAAATAGCCAGGAATTGAAACAGGTTTGGCCTCCGTAGTAAATACTATTGTGGAGGGAAATCTTAATTGACCGCCCGTAGCGAACATGGTAAAATCATTTACCCTATACTGTGTCTTATAGGTGTAAAATTGATTATTCCAGGAAATCGTGTCTTTCGTTTCGGCATTTAATTTCACGGCGTAAAAATGTTGATTGATATAAGCAATCACCTTATCATTTTGATACGTGCGACTGTCCATTACTTTGCACCAATAACACCAATCTGTATAAAGGTCCACCAGGACAGGCTTCTGTTCTATTTTTAATTTCTGCTGCACCTCATTCATACTAAGCCAATTAATCTTTTCTTTGTCGCCAGGTTTTTTCTGGCTAAAGCCAAAAATGAATAAGGCTAATGACATTATAAGAATTAATTTTCCTTTCATTTTAAACTATTCGTTCTATAATCAAAAATTCTTCAATAAAATTTAAAAAAGTAAGTCAACGTAAATTGATAAAAGAGATAATTTATCCTTTCAGTAAATTATTTGTAATTCTATTACCTTAAATCCACAACTTCTACTTTTGGATGACTTGCGGCATTAAATACAAAAGTAGATTCTGCCAATGGATTATTGGTTTTTAATGAACTAATGGTATAATTATAACGGTTACCATTTTTCTCAAATATTTTACCACCTGTCAAATTCTTTGTTGACTTATCTACAAAAAGCAACACTTTAAAAAAAGTATTGGTTTTATCCCTTGGTGTCAATTCAATTTCCTGGATAATTTTAGTGCCTTTTTTAGAATCTCCATTTAATTTATACAGATAATCTTTATCATAAAAATTTGTAAACAGTTTATCGGGCGTAATGACATTAGCAGAATGGTCTACTTTGGAAACCTGCACTTCATTATCTGATTTGTCATAGGTCCACATATTTTTCCCATCACTGAAAATTTCCTGACCCCCGCCAATTATTTTGTATTTTGGACCCTTCATATAAATTACTCCTGATTCAGATTTTTGCCCCTGGCCCGAAGCACTCTCTACATTTAAAGTGAAATTAGCCACAATCGTGTTATAGGTTTTGAACTTATTTGTTACGGCATTTAAAATCTTCGTAGCATCAGGATCACTTTTTCCCAACGAATTTAACTGGGCAAAACTTCCCAAGGCTGTAAACATAAAAAGAGTAAAAAGTAATTTTTTCATCATCGACATTTTAAATTAATAGTAAGTTGACGGTGTATTGACACACCATTACAGCAAATGTTTAAAATCTTAGGCGTTTAAAAACGTTAATATTTTGTTGGACAATGAATTATGAATCACTTAATTAGAATAATTTTTCTCCATACCTGGCTCCTGTTTTGATTTCTCAGATTCGCTGAATCTTTTAGCAGCAGCAACAAAGTGAACAAATAAAGGCTGTGGTTTTTCCACCGTACTTTTCAATTCAGGATGGTATTGTACACCAATAAAAAACGGATGGTGGGAAATTTCCATTATTTCTACCAACCCGGATTCAGGATTTATTCCGCTGGCGATCATACCCGCATTTTCAAATTGAGGCAGGTAATCATTATTAAATTCCCATCGGTGGCGATGACGTTCATGTACCAGGGATGTGCCATAAATAGAATAAGCGAGCGTGTCTTTCTTTACTTCGCATGGATAGGAACCTAATCGCATGGTACCACCTTTCATGGTAATTTTTTTCTGCTCTTCCATCAGGTCAATTACAGGATCCTTGGTATCCGGATTCATTTCTGTGGAATTGGCATCTTTTAAACCTATTACATTCCTGGCAAATTCTATTGCAGCCATTTGCATTCCAAGGCAAATACCAAAAAAAGGAAGATTATTTTCCCTTGCGTACTTTACGGCAATTATTTTGCCTTCTACCCCTCTGAATCCAAATCCTGGAGCTACCAATAAACCATCGAGTCCCGACAATTTCTCATTCACATTATCCGTTGTTATAAATTCACTGTGAACATTTATTACCTGCACTTTACAATCGTTCATTGCACCTGCGTGAATAAATGATTCCAGAATTGACTTATAAGCATCTTGTAATTCAATATACTTTCCAATCAATCCGATGTTTACTCTTTTACGTGGATGTTTTACCTTTTCCAAAAATTCTTTCCATTTGGAAAGTTCAGGCTCATTATAAGTCGTTATATTTAATTTCTTGAGAACAATAAGATCTAATTTTTCGCGAAGCATCAAAAT
>JBDTEF010000019.1:0-3274 GCA_039922615.1 Ginsengibacter sp. | reverse complement strand
TTTAATATTTCTGATACATCACTTTGCCTTTAATTCTTTTACTTTGTAATTATGAAAAAAATACTTGTTACAGGAGGCTGTGGATATATAGGAGCTCACACTATTGTGGATTTGATAGAAAACAATTTTGATCCTATTTGTGTTGATAATAATTCCAGGTCTACCGAAATTTTACTAAAAGGAATAAAAGAAATTACGGGTAAAACTATCAAAAATTACAAGGTGGATCTATGCAACTTTGATGATACGCATGCGATCTTTGAAGAGAATCCGGACATCCGTGGAATTATTCATTTTGCTGCTTATAAAGCTGTGGGTGAATCGGTAGAAAAGCCGCTGATGTATTATGAAAATAACCTTGGTTCATTGATCAATATTTTGAAATGCACCAAAGAATTTAATGTTCCTCATTTTATTTTCTCCTCTTCCTGTACCGTATATGGCAGTCCTGAACAAATTCCTGTAACAGAGCAAAGTCCGATCAAACCAGCAGAATCTCCCTATGGTGCTACCAAACAAATGGGAGAACAAATTGTAAAAGATGCCACTTCCATTTCTTCCATGAAAAGTGTCTTATTACGATATTTCAACCCGGTAGGCGCTCACCCATCTGCACTTATCGGAGAGTTACCGATTGGTAAACCACAAAACCTTGTTCCGGCCATCACGCAATGTGCTATCGGAAAAATTCCAATGCTCACCGTGCATGGTGACGACTATGAAACAAGGGATGGTTCCTGCATACGGGATTATATACATGTATGCGACATTGCTCATGCACACATACTAGCACTACAACATTCAATGGCGAATAAAGAGGGCGATAAATATGAAATTTTTAATTTGGGAACCGGCAACGGCGTTAGCGTTTTAGAAGCCATTCATGCATTTGAAAAGGTTAGTGACCAAAAATTAAATTATGAAATTGGGTCTCGCCGGCCAGGAGATATCATGGCCATTTATGCCAACAATTCTTATGCAAAAAAAGAATTGAATTGGGATCCTAAATATAACCTGGACGAAATGATGGCTACCGCCTGGAAATGGCAACTCAAATTGCAAGAGGATGAGAAGTTGCATTTGAATGCTGCTGCGGATTTGAATTGAGAAGAAGGTTGTTGGTATTAGGTTTTAGGTATTAGCTGTGAAGTAATAGGCTTTATACTATTCCTTTTTGCCTTTTTGCATTTTCCATTTTGCATTTTGTTTTCTTTTTTCTGTTTTTTGATTTTTTTTTCTTACAACCTACAACCTAATACCTACAACCTATAGCCTCTTCACCACATGCGTAACCACCCCCAATATTTCGAAATGCTCAAAACCATTTTCAACTTGGATGGGACTTACTTTCCCTGCATCCCCACTAAGGAATATTATAGCCCGTATTTTTTGATAAAAACGAATAAGCACATCGCCTGAAACACTGGCTACCACTACATTTCCATTTATTGGCTTCATTATTTTATTTACCATTATAGTATCTCCTTTGCTTATTCCGGCATCCTGCATAATACCACAGTTTACTGTCATAAAAAACCCGTCGCTCTCATTCAAAAAATTATTTTCTTTTTGAGAAGATGATTTATTTTGATTTTCTTCATCCTTACTACTTTTTATTGTTGAATGAAGTAGAAATATATTATTGTTGATCATAGAATCCTTTTGTAATTACTAAATAAAGTAGTAAATTTATGCTAATTAAAATAGCATTTCATTTTTTATTCTTACCTTTTTAATCTATGAACCCAACCGAATCAATATTAAAAATGCCTGGATACCGGGTTTGCGAATATCTGCTTGTCTTGAGCCCACACCAGGTACTTCAGGAAAAAATAGGAAAAGTAAAAAAAGAAATTAATGAAAAATACAAGAGTTCCTTTTTGCTCAACCGAAAATCTGATATACGGCTCGCGAGATTTTTTTCGTGGGAAATGATGGAAGAAAAAATAATCAACCATTTGAAAATAAGCGCCATGGGAACTTCCTCATTTAAAGTCAATTTAAAAGATTATGGTACTTTCCCAACCCACTCTCTATTTGTAAATGTAGAGACGAAAGTGCCTTTACAAATGCTGGTGAAAGAAATCAAAACTGCCAGGAGATTAATGAAGTCTCCTGAAAAAGAACCTTTTTTTAATAATGATTTTTATATTCCGTTAGCTATAAATCTTAATCCTGCACAATATAATAATGCCTGGATTGAATACCAACATCGTCATTTTACCGGTCATTTCATTGCAGACAATATGTTGCTTTTAAAAAAACAACAGGGAGAAAAATATTTCCAAATTGCGGCCAGGTTAGATTTTATGAACCTACCGGTTTCTACTGTTCAGGGAGATCTATTTGGATAATCACCTACCTGGCAATTCCAGGGACAGATGTTGATAAAAAGATACCAAACGAATGGAAATAATAATTTGAACTTCCTAATATAAAATAGACAATGTCTTCGGAAAGTGAATATATTAAAGGACGAGGTGCCCAATTCAACACTAAAAATAAATTTCTAATTAATGAAGTTTCAAAAGAGCATCCCGAATCAATAGATGATTGGGAAGAAAGTACTGTCAATACCAAATACCTGGAAGTAGAAGCCAAATCAATTGTAAATAAAGTGATATCTCCCGATGTCGGCATGTTTTATAGCATGAATCCGTACATGGGTTGTGAACATGGATGTATTTATTGCTTTGCAAGAAATTCTTTTGAATACTGGGGATATAGTGCAGGCCTGGATTTCGAAACTAAAATAATGGTGAAAAAGAATGCACCTTTATTGCTCCGCAAATTTCTGATGAATCCAAATTGGGAATGCAAACCCATTTCCATAAGTGGAAATACAGACTGCTATCAACCTGCTGAAAAGCAATATAGAATCACCCGTGCGCTTTTGGAAGTGTGCAATGAATTCAATCAACCTGTGGGAATGATCACCAAGAATGCAGGTATTTTAAGAGACAAAGATATTCTGCAAACCATGGCGAAAAAGAACCTGGTTTCTGTTTTGATTTCTACAACTACCATGGACGAAAAATTGAGAAGAATAATGGAACCACGAACTTCTACTACCTTAAGGCGCTTCAGCATCATGAAGGAATTAAGCGATGCCGGTGTAAAAACGGGTGTCATGCTTGGGCCTATGATTCCCGGATTAAATGAACACGACATGCATGATATTATCAAACTATCTGCAGAAAACGGTGCATCATTTTCAGCCTATACTTTTATCAGGTTAAATGGTGCTATCAAATTATTATTTCATGACTGGCTT
>JBDTEF010000018.1:0-19744 GCA_039922615.1 Ginsengibacter sp. | reverse complement strand
GGGAATATCAGTAAATTAATTAAAAGAAAACTCACAATTGACTGGCGATATCACTCATCTTCACACTTCCTTCAAAAGCTTTTTTAAAATTACCTTTTTTATCATAGACAAAAATGGAAGGTAAATTGCGCACTTTAAAATAGACCGGAAAGAAAAATTTAGTGTCGCGTGCCATTGTTATTTGGGGATAATTGGCAATATGATAAATTCCATAAAACTTTTTTATTTCTTCCCATGGAAGATAGGAAAGCATTACAATCTGGGCATTTTTAAAAAGGTTGATATTTTGCTTTAAATTTTCAGTTTCATGTTGGCAATGTTCACAATCGGGGCTGAAAACAAAAAAAACGGTTGGCGTATTTTTTTTCAAATTATCCCTCGTAAAAGCAACACTGTCAGAAATGTTATAAAGGGTAAATTGTGGTAAAGTAGGGAATCGCAAATAAACAGGTAATTCTTCAGGAGAATTTACAGTACTTGATTGTGAGAATCCTGTAATTGAAAGCAGGCTTAAGGAAAGTAAAAAAAATATTGTTTTCATTTTTTTCTAATGATTTTTAGCTAAGCTAAGGAAATCCATTAAAAGGAAATTGGCACTGATGCAAATTTAACAGCTTAAATAGTTGATGAATTTATATTTAGAGAACCATATTGGGTTAAAATTGATGAGAAACATTGTTCTACAAAATTCAATCTACACAGCAACCCATAAAAAATACCCCGATAGCCATAAACTTAAAACAAATAATTTACCTTTGGCGCCTAAAAAAAATTTTTTTATGGCATCTACCTCGGACATCAGAACAGGGTTAATTCTAAAAATTGATGGTAATTTATATTCCGTTATTGAATTTGGTCAAAACAAAACTGCCAGGGCTGCAGCTAAAGTTTGGGCTAAATTGAAAGGAGTTGATAATGCCCGTACGATTGAGCAGACCTGGAATAGTGGTGAAACGATCTACCCGGTAAGGGTTGAAAAAAGACCTTATCAATTCCTTTTCAAGGATGAAACAGGCTTTACTTTTATGGACACAGAAACGTATGAACAAATCTCAGTAGCTCCTGAAATGGTTGATTCACCCCAATTCTTAAAAGATGGACAGGAAGTTACCGTCCTTATTAATACAGAATCTGATTTGCCGATGGGTGTAGAATTACCTGATAAGCTTGTAATGAGGGTAACTTATAGTGAGCCAGGAATGAAAGGAGATACTGCAACCCGAACTTTAAAGCCAGCTACCATAGAAACAGGCGCCACAGTAAATGTTCCCTTATTTGTGAATGAAGGTGAGCTGATAAGAATAAATGCGAAAACCGGCGAATACCTGGAGAGAGTAAAAGAATAATAATTGATTTAAAAAATTCAGGAATAAAATTCCATTCTTCAATTTTTCTTGTTGCATCATCATTAAAATGAAAATATTGATTGTTTATCCCAACTATGCAATCAATAAGATTCAACATAGATTGTTTAATAACTATCAAATCAATAATACTACAAATCGCTTATCTTAGCTATTCATTTTTATACATAATAATTCAATATCTAATGGACATAAAACAAATTCAGGACCTGGTAAAGCTTATTAATAAAAGCAATATTGGCGAACTCAGTATTGAACAGGATAATTTCAAAATTACCATCAAGCAAAAAAAAGAAGCTTCTCAATATTACAATGGCGGATCAATGCAGCAAAGTCCTATGGCTCCTTCTGTAGCTCCTGCTCACACGGCACCCCAGTTATCTGCTACTCAATCTGAAGAAAAAGAAGCTGAATCTAATCCTAAATCAGATAACCTGGTTACGATTAAAAGTCCAATGATCGGCACGTTTTATCGCCAGGCAGGTCCTGGTAAACCATTATTTGCAAGTGTAGGTGATGAAGTAACTCCGGGCAAGGTTGTTTGTATAATTGAGGCGATGAAATTATTCAACGAAATTGAAAGTGAAATTTCCGGTAAAATCGTAAAGATTTTGGTTGAAGATGCTTCTCCTGTTGAATTTGATCAACCGCTGTTTTTGGTAGAACCTTAATTAATTATTGATAGAACTGTTTCAGCCGGCACCGTAATAAATCAGCGTTTTATATAAACTGAATTTTGTTTACTGCTAAAATGAAAAGTGCTACAACCAAAGCTGACGCCTCATTATAGAAATAATAGAATGAAATTGTATTAGCAATAAAAATGGAACTCCTTAGCTAAATTGTATTACTGCTGGGGAGCTAATTAATCATATATGTTTAAAAAAATACTCATTGCCAATCGTGGCGAAATTGCACTTAGAATAATTAGAACCTGCAAAGAGATGGGAATTAAAACCGTTGCGGTTTATTCCACTGCTGATAAAGATAGTTTACATGTGCGCTTTGCAGATGAAGCTGTTTGTATAGGCAGGCCTTCAAGTGCAGAGAGCTATTTAAATATACCGCATATCATGGCAGCGGTAGAAATTACCAACGCAGATGCGGTTCATCCGGGATATGGATTCCTGGCGGAAAATGCGAAGTTCTCGCAAATTTGTAAAGACCATGGCATTAAGTTTATTGGTCCCACTCCGTTGATGATCAATTCCATGGGTGATAAAGTTACCGCTAAAGAAACCATGATCAAAGCAGGAGTGCCTGTGGTTCCTGGTGTGGATGGATTATTAAGAGATGTGGATCATGCAATACAATCAGCAAAGATTGTCGGTTATCCTGTTATATTGAAAGCTACAGCCGGTGGAGGAGGCAAGGGAATGCGGATAGTTTGGGAAGAAAAGGAAATTGAAAAAGCTTTTGAGAATGCTAAAACTGAAGCCGCAGCCTCCTTTAAGAATGATGGGCTTTACATGGAAAAGTATGTAGAGGAACCACATCATATAGAAATTCAAATCGCCGGTGATCAGTTTGGAAATGTTTGTCATTTAAGTGAACGTGATTGCTCTATTCAACGGCGCCACCAAAAATTAGTAGAGGAATCACCTTCTCCCTTTATGACACCTGAATTGAGGGAAAGAATGGGAGATGCAGCAATTAAAGCAGCCAGTGCCATAAATTATGAAAGTGTGGGAACGGTAGAATTCCTGGTTGATAAAAATCGTGATTTTTATTTCATGGAAATGAATACTCGTATACAGGTCGAGCATTGTGTAACAGAAGAAGTAATCAACTACGACCTGATAAAAGAACAAATAAAAATAGCTGCCGGGGAAAAGATTTCTGGAAGAAATTATTATCCAGAAATGCATGCGATCGAGTGCAGGATTAATGCAGAAGATCCTTACAATGATTTTAGACCATCACCTGGAAAAATCACGACATTGCATACGCCAGGCGGCCACGGTGTACGCGTAGATAGTCATGTGTATGCAGGTTATGTAATACCTCAATATTATGATAGTATGATTTCTAAATTGATTGCTGTGGCTCAGACAAGAAAGGAAGCCATTGATACGATGAGCAGGGCTTTAAGCGAATATGTGATCGAAGGTGTAAAAACCACCATACCTTTTCACCAGCAATTAATGCAGAATGAAGATTTTATAGCAGGGAATTTCACAACGAAATTTTTGGAAGGATTTAAGATGGTTTAGGAGGTTACAGGTATGAGGAAACCTTTCTTTAGTATTTAAAGAAACCTTTCAATAAAAAAATAAAAACGGACAGGTAGCAATACTGTCCGTTTTTATTTCCAATTATCAATACCAAATCCTAAAATCAAAAGTAAATAGAGTATGATTTCTTTAATAACCTGAAACCTGATACCCAAAACCTTATTGCTTCTTCTTTTTCTTCACTCTTCCATCTTGTTTATCCTGGTCACGGCCGATGATATAACCACTGGCTGCACCAACCGCTGCTCCGATTGCCGCACCTCCTGCTTTCTTTGAAATCACTGCTCCGCCCACTGCACCTGCAGCGCCGCCAATAACTGCTCCTTTGGCTGCTTTGCTCCAGCCTTTATTCGCATTATCGGATGAGGAAGATGTATTATTATTAGTAGAATTTGGAGTTGTAGTTGAACCTGAAGATGCACTTCCTTCGTTATTGGAAGATGAATGATTTCCTGTATTAGCGGATGCCTTTTCATTACCATTCACTTGTTCCTGTTTTATAATTACAGCCGTATCTGAATTCATGGTATGCCTGTAGGCAGATGTATCAGTCAAAAGCTGGATATTTCTTTGATCTGCTGTATTCCTGTTTTTACAAGCTGCCAATAATAAAATAAGTGTAAAAAAAAGAAGGCTTGTTTTAAAAAATTTCATATGTCTCATCGTTTTAGTTTTTAATGGAGAGCAATGAGAAAATGATGCCAGTATTTATTATATGCAATAGTTGACAGTGTAGTTCGGCTTAAAAGATAGTGTAAACTTTTATCTATTGATGGTGAGAAGCGGTTTCTTTAGCAGGCTAACAATGGAGTAGATTGTTGTAAAGGAATTTCCTGAATTTCTTTATTACAAAATTCATTGTCAACAATTTGAGTGGTATAAATGTTGAAACTTTTTCTGTGGTATTTGCACAATCCATGTATTGCAATGGCATTTCTATGTTCGCGTGTACCATATCCTTTATTTGTTTCCCAGGCATAAACCTGGTATTTTTTGTGCAAGCGTTGCATGTACTCATCGCGATAAGTTTTTGCCAGGACACTCGCAGCAGCAATGGAGGTATACATTCCATCACCCTTTATAATGCAATAATGCGGCATTTTTTTATAGGGTTTGAATCGGTTACCATCAATTAATAAAATATCAGGAAAAGATTTTAACCGATTAATGGATAAATGCATGGCCTTGAAAGATGCCTGTAATATATTGATTCGATCTATTTCGTCATTACTAACTGCAGCGACGGCATAAGCAATACTTTCTTTTTCAATGATAGGTCTTAGCAATTCCCGCTGTTCCTTCGAAAGTTGTTTGGAATCATTCAACAACGGGTGATAAAAGTCTTTTGGTAAGATGACTGCTGCTGCATATACAGGTCCTGCAAAGCAACCACGTCCGGCTTCATCACAGCCGGCTTCAATAAATTTATTATGGTAAAATGGAAGAAGCAATTACTGTCAAAATTAAAACTCATTTTTCATAATTGCATGGCAAGTTGTAAACATGCCAGATTTTTTTAACTTCTAACTGCCTTTTTTGCAATTCTAAAATACTCATGAATAATTGGGGTATTTTTTGACAGCGCGGGTTTAACTTTGCAGTAATATTTTTATGAAAATGAACGAAATAAGACAGGATCAATATAATAGAAATGTAAGCCGGTGGCTATACCTGGGTGTATTTATGTTATTGATACAGATTATGCTGGGAGGTATTACGCGGTTGACTGAATCAGGGTTGAGCATCACAGAATGGAATCCAATTACAGGTACACTTCCACCACTGAATACAGCCGAATGGCAGGTAGAATTTGATAAGTACAAAGGGACAGATCAATTCAGGTATATTCATGCCGATTTTTCTTTAAGTGATTTTAAATCTATCTTTTTTTGGGAATGGTTCCACCGCACGTGGGCGCGCCTGATGGGGTTGGTTTTCCTTGTCGGATTTTTTTATTTTTTAGTAAAGAAGCAGATAAAAAGCCAGATGGTTATTCCATTTGTTATCCTTTTTATTTTAGGAATTATCCAGGGCGCCATCGGCTGGATAATGGTGCAAAGCGGGTTGGTGCCTGAAAAAATGTTTGTCGGTCATATTCAATTAGCCACTCACTTTATAGCAGCACTTATCTTGTTATGTTATACACTTTGGTTTGCTTTAAGTTTATCCGTAAAGCCACAACAAATGGTGCATAGCAGTACATTAAAGAAATGGAGTTGGGCAATATTGATTGTTCTTTTTTTTCAACTTATATACGGAGCTTTTATGGCTGGATTGCATGCTGCTGTAGCTGCGCCCACATGGCCAAGTATCAATGGACAATGGATTCCGGATGCCCTCAATCATCTTTCTCCCGGTTGGAAAAATTGGCTTGATAATAAAATTTCTGTTCAATTTATTCACCGAACATTGGCCTATTCTCTGTTAATTCTTCTTCTCATTTGGTGGACAAAAGCGAGAAAGGTAAAAAGCAATCAATTCTTCGATAAAGTAAAATTTATTCCGTTTATACTCATCATGTTCCAAGTTGTTTTGGGTATATTTACTGTAACGCTTTCGCCATATGGAAATTACCTGGTTTGGTTTGGAGTAGCGCATCAAATGGTGGCCATATTGTTTCTAATGTCGATGATCTTAATGATGTACCTGAATCGATTGCGCTCTCAGTAATGAAACCCTAAACGAAGAATGAAAAAATTTCTGCTTAATTTTTACTATTCTTTTCCGATTCAGCTATTGATATTACATTTCAGAAAATCGCAGATTTTGCTGGGAATATGGGCTATTCTTTTTCTTACCATTACCGGTAATTTCATGAAAATTTATGGTGCAAATGGATTGTTTTTAGCGCCCGAATATCTGGGAAGCGTAAATGCATTTGGCTGTGCAATTGTAGGTGTTGCCGTTTCCATCTTTATAATGGGCTGGAATATTACGACCTTTATTTTGCACAGCAGCCGCTTCCGGTTTTTGGCAACAACTTCTAATCCGTTTTTAAAATACTGTTTGAATAATGCGATCATTCCCATTGTTTTTTTAGTGGTTTACTTTGTGAGGGCTTATCAGTATGAAACCAGTAACGAACTGATTCCTGCCTCACAATTTTTTATAAATGCCCTTGGTTTTTTGGGAGGATTATTTTTATTGGTTTTAATATCTTTCGCTTATTTCTTCACAGCAGGAAAAAGAATCGTAAGGACCCTTAAGCCTGGATTTTTAGACAGTGATGAACGTAAAATAAAAAAAGCAAGGAAGAAAATCCAACCTGCTTTTGGATTATCAGTAGGATATTATCTAAATTCTGATTTTAAATTAAAAAGAGCCCGCCCTGTATTACATTATAGTCAATCTTTTCTAGATGATATTTTTAAAAGACATCATTTCGCAGCAATAATTACAATGTTGCTTGCCTTCATATTTATCTTATTTATTGGGTTTTTTTTAGATTATAGTTTATTCCAGGTTCCTGCTGCGGCAAGCATTTCAATTATGTTTGCGCTTACTGTTGCTGTTCTGGGCTCCCTTACCTATTTTCTTCGTAGCTGGAGTTTTATATTTCTTATTGTACTTTATATTATATTCAATACACTTTATCATTATAACATTATTGATCCGCGAAATAAGGCCTATGGCCTCAATTATACGAAAGAAGACAGACCGGAATATTCCCTTCAACATTTAAGTTCGCTTAATACATCTCAAAAAATTGAGTCCGATAAAAAAAATATGCTGGAGATACTCGATAGGTGGAAAGCAAAGCAAAGCAAGAATAAGCCATTAATGATATTTCTGAATTTAAATGGCGGAGGACTAAGAGGTGCGGGATTTTCCATGAGTGTATTGCAGGAATTAGATGTTCTCACCAACAGAAATTTGATGAATAAAACGGTATTAATGACAGGTGCATCAGGCGGAATGTTAGCGGCATCCTATTATAGAGAATTATCCAGGATTGCCAATAATAATAAGGCGATAGATCCCAATAATAAGCAGTATGTTGATAACATTTCGGAAGATCTACTCAATCCTGTTTTCTCCTCAATGATAGCCAGGGATATCATTTCCCCGGCTCAGAAGTTTTCGTATGGGCCTTACCGTTATATCAAAGACAGGGGCTATTCTTTCGAAAAGAAACTGGATCAAAACACGGGTGGAATATTAAATCATCCATTAGGTTTTTTTGAACCATTTGAAAAGGAGGCAACCATTCCGCTAATGATTTTAAATTCAGTAATTACCAGGGATTTTAAGAAATTAATGATCGGTACTCAGCCATTATCCTTTATGATGCAGGAAGAATATATTGACAGTACTTCTGCTGTTTCCGGGCCTGATGCCATTGATTTTTCCGCGTTATTTTCCAGGGAAGGCCCAATGAACTTAAGCATGCTCACTGCCTTGAGAATGAATGCGACTTTTCCTTATATTCTACCTGCTGTCTGGCTTCCTTCTAATCCTGTTATAGATGTGATGGATGCCGGTTTGAGAGATAATAACGGGCAGGAAACAACCCTTCGGTTTTTACATGTTTTTAAAAATTGGATCACTAAAAATACCAGCGGTGTGCTTATTATTCAAATCCGTTCCAGGCAAAAAGGAAGTTGGGATGAAGACTATCAAAGTGGTGGTATTGAGGAAATGCTGACAAAACCATTTACGATGATGCAGACAAATTCGTTTATGATGCAGGATTATTACCAGAATGATGAAATTACCTATGCCCAAAGTTTCCTCGGTATCCCGCTCCATCGCGTGACATTTATGTATGTCCCAGAAAAGCGGCAGAGTGGTGCAGCGCTTAACTTTCATCTAACGGCTAATGAAAAATCAGATGTGCAATCCTCTTTAAAACGGCCAAATAATGTAGCCGCCTTTGAGCAGTTCAGAGAAATATTAATGAGGTAGGTTTTAGGTGTTAAGTTTGAGTAATTCGCATGGAGCAATGAGTTTTAAGCTGAACATATTGCAACATGGCATTGAGGGAGTATCTCGTTTAATCTTTACTACATTAATAACCTACAGGCTAATATCTACAACTTAAATCCACCAAAAAAACCGTCACAAAAAATGTGACGGTTTTACTATTATAATCTTAAGATATAATTATCCTAAAGCTACTCTTTTGAATTCGGTAACTTTTAAATCAGCATCCAGGCTCTTCAGAAAATCACCTACTGATTGGTTGCCATCTTTTACAAAAGCCTGCGCAAGTAAAGTATTGTCTTTGAAGAATTTATTTAATTTTCCTACGGCAATCTTTTCAGCCATTTCAACTGGTTTGCCTTCTGCTTTAATCTGCTCAATCGCAATGTTTCTTTCACGCTCAACCATTTCTTCAGATATACCTGATTGGTCAATTGCAAGAGGATTCATAGCGGCAATTTGCATAGCGACATCCTTCCCGGCTTCTTCGTTGGTTTTATTTAAGCCAACTAAAACTCCCATGCGATATGCACCATGTATATAAGAGGCTACATATTCAGCTTCTACTTTTTCAAATCTTGAAACGCTTATTTTCTCTCCAATTCTTGCAACCTGCTCGTTCATTTTATCGGCAATAGTTTGTTCGCCGATTTTCACTGCATTTAATTCTTCGATAGTATTTACTTTATTTTCAATTAATGCATCCATAACAGATTGTGCAAAAGCAATATATTCTGCATTTTTACTCACAAAATCAGTTTCACAACTTACGTTGATCACATATCCTGTTTTTTTATCAGCAGTAGTCTGGGCGATTATTACGCCTTCTTTCGCTTCACGGTCACCACGGAGTGCGGCTACTTTTTGTCCTTTTTTTCTTAAATAATCGATAGCTGCTTCAAAATCTCCGTTTGATTCTACCAATGCTTTGCGGCAATCCATCATACCGGCACCTGTCTGCTGACGTAATTTATTGATCTCTGCTGCTGTTACTGTTGTTGTACTCATTCTTATTAATCAGTTTATATATGAATAATTCTTTGCTGTAGGCTGTAGGCTATAAGCTTAGATAATTTTATTGCCTATTGCCTATTGTCCAAAGCTCAAAGCTCAAAGCTCATTGCTCATTGCTCAAAGCTCAAAGCTCCTACCTCCTTCCACCACCTGGTCCTGCGCCTGATCTGTTTCCTGATCCAGCTGCCGGACGACGTCTTTGCGGACCTGCTGCGGCACCACCACGTCCTTTACCAGGAGCTCCACCAGGACCACCTGCCGGGCTATTTCTTCTGCGGTCTCCACCTCTGCCATCATCATTACCTTCATCATATCTCATCTGGCGACCTTCATTATCATCATTTTCTTCTACATCTTCTTCTTTCTCTGCTTGTCTTTCTGCAAGGCCTTCGGCAATAGCAGCTACTACATAATTAGTGATGATAGCAATTGATTTTGTAGCATCATCATTTGATGGGATAGAAAACTCCACTTTGTTTGGATCAGAGTTAGTATCTACCATACCAAATGTGGTGATATTCAAACGCCTTGCTTCAGAAAGAGCGATGTGCTCATGACCGATATCTACCAAAAATAAGGCAGCGGGTACACGGCTGATCTGTGCGATACCACCTAACACTTTATCCATTTTATCACGGTCACGGGTAAGTGTCAAACGCTCTTTCTTTGAAATAGTATCAAATGAACCATCGTTCAACATTTTGTCGATGTTCTGCATTTTCTTTACGCTCTTACGAACTGTATTGAAATTGGTAAGCATACCACCTAACCAACGCTCGGTTACGTAAGGCATGTTTACCTTTTTTGCTGCTTCTGTTACGATTTCTTTTGCTTGTTTTTTAGTTGCAACAAACATGATCTTTTTACCACTTTTTGCAATTGATTTCAATGCAGCAGCAGCCTCCTCAAGACCTTCAACAGTTTTGTTGAGATCAATGATGTGAATACCTTTTTTCTCAGCAAAAATGTAAGGTAACATTTTAGGATTCCATTTCTTTTTCAAATGGCCGAAGTGAACACCTGCTTCTAAAAGCTGCTGTTGTAAAGAAGGATTATTTTCCATTTATTTTGTATTAAAATTGTTTTTAAATAGTATTTAGTAATGAGTAGTTAGTAGCAAGAAGGAAACATCCACTGCTTACCTCTCTTAAAGAATAGAAGAATTAAGTATTGAGGAAAGTGCTCTTCTTGCGACTTGCTACTCTCTACTTGCGACTTCTTATCTCTTACTGAACTGGAAGCTCTTACGTGCTTTCTTCTTACCTGGTTTTTTACGTTCTACAGATCTTGGATCACGGGTCAATAAACCGGCAGCTTTTAAAGCCGGGCGATATTCCGGATTTACTTTTAGTAAAGCACGGGAAATTCCCAATTTTACTGCCTCAGCCTGTCCTTTTACACCACCACCTACTGCATTCACTACCACATTAAACTGGTCAGTTGATTCAATGGTTTTAAATGGTGCTTCTACCTGGTTTTGCAGGTAAACCATTGGGAAATAAGTTTTGTAATCTTTCCCGTTTATAGTGATTGTGCCTTCTCCTTTTGTAAGAAATACTCTTGTGATGGCTCTTTTCCTACGTCCTACGGCGTTATTTTGTTTTTCCATTATAATTTAATTTGAAATTAGAAAATGATTGACTTTCAATTTCGCTTTTTTAGAATTTTAAAGTTTGAGGATTTTGCGCAGTATGAGGATGTTCAGTACCTGCATACACAAAAAGTTTTTTATACATCTTACGGCCTAAGCGGTTTTTAGGTAACATACCTTTTACAGCTCTTTCGATAATTACATCAGGCCGACGTTTTTGTAGATCACCGGCAGTTTCTTCTTTTTTACCACCCGGGTAACCGCTGAAATTGATGTATGTTTTCTCTTGTAATTTATTACCGGTAAATTTTACTTTATCGCAATTGGTTACAATGATGTAATCTCCACAATCTACGTGTGGTGTAAAGTAGGCTTTGTTCTTCCCACGAAGAACGGACGCAATTTTTGCGCACATGCGGCCTACGGTTTGATTAGTGCCGTCCACAACGTACCAGTTACGTTGCACGGTAGCCTCATTCGCATGTTTAGTGGTGAAATGTAATTTGCTCATCTTTGTTTTTTATTGGTTTCTTCATTTGTTTTTTAGAAGAGACCGTTTAATAATCTGCCGCTATCCCGGCATTTTTTTTAGGATTGCAAATGTAGGCTGAATATTATAAATAAAGTACCAGATAAAGTGTTTATTTATAAGCAACCTTTGTAACTGATTGATTCTCTATAATATTTTTGATTAAGTTTTGAAATGATTATAAATCTGTTGATCAATATTTACTTTCATTTCAAATATTGGTTGGAGAATGAATCAATTTCTCCACATAAAATGTTGAAATATTAAATTGGGACGCCAACTTTAAGTGATACATCTTTGGTTGATGTATTTTACCATCAGTAAATCATTATAAAATAGCTGACACTTCTTTCCGGTTATGCAATTTTTTTTTGCAATCACTTTATTTTAAATGCGCCAAACACCAGGCTTAAAATTCCAAATAGTCCTATACCTGTTAATTGTAAAATAGAAAAAGAATTTTTAACCCAGCCGGCAATGCAAATAATTATTAGAAATATTCCCCAAAGACACATAAAAAATCCGACCCGCTTTTCTTTTCTGTGCGCTTTTTTTTCTGTTACACTTCGTTTTTCAAAAAATAATTCTTTTTCTTTCTTATTATCTTCTAAAGCCTTGTTGTATTGTTCAGAAATGCCTCTGAATTGATTACAGAGAAAACCATCAAATCCAGTCAGCATAGATAATATATCAATTCTTCCTTTTAAGAAAGTGATGTTGGCGGGTTTATTATTTTTAATAGCTGCAATCTCATTTTTTAGATCTTCAAGTAAAATGTTTTCAGAACTAAAATTTGAAATGTCCAAAATGTCTAATTCTACAAAGCCATCAGCGCTTATTTTAGCATTTAAATAATAAATAAAGTCATTATAAAGTTGCACATATTCCTGGTAATTGTTTAGGATAAAATATCTCCCGGTTTCAGCATTCGCCAGGAAACTCTTTTTTGAAATTCGCAAAACAGGATTCAATGCTTCCTCATTTGGATAACTTCCCTTATCATTCAGGTTGACCTGGAAATCCTTAATTATTTCATTGTCAATAAGTGTGAGCCAAAAAAATGGAATGGAGTTATTGGCCTCAAAAATCTCTTCATTTTTGTCAATATCATTTATAGTCAAATAAGTTCTGTATCCCATTTCTGATTGTTTAAGATGCAAATTTATCAGCAATCGGATGGGTTGGCAAATTTGAAACTTTGTGCTTTAATCTCATTAAGGACTTTACGTAAGGCAGAATGGTAAATCATTTACTGTGTTGAAGTTAAAAACAACTTAGGATATCTATAGAGTAAAAGAAATCTTTTCAGTAGAGGTGTTCCAGGACATTTATCAAATATACTCATCCTGTATTTTTACAATTGTTGATTTCAGATCTTTCAGGTAAATGTCACGCTGATTACTTCCGTGGCCGCTGAAGCCAATTGAATTATTTAATAAAAATTTCATCCACATGCCCACTTCCTTACAAAGCTGCTCATTGTCAGATTTAAGGTTATTGAAAGTATTGAATCGGAGAAAACAAACCTGTTTATCCGCGGTCTCCGCGAGGTAGGAAACATTACCTACCACATCACATTGGTACCAGTCAAATAATACATTCTCTCTTTTACTTTTACTACCATTAATTGCATATGTCTCAATATCAGCAAGGGTTTCAAGCAATTGTTCACAAATGGTATTGGCCAATTGTTTATCTTTTAGTAATTCTGTTTCACATGCATATTTTATCTGGTCAGTAATAATTAATAAATAATTCTTTGTCCAGATTTCCATGGAAGGTATGCCGGTATATGTGTTGTGTAATTCATAAGCTGCCTTAATGTTTTTTTTATCGGCGCTTTTAAAATCAAAATGTTTAATGCTGCTATGATTTTTTTTAGGAATGCGCGTATCCCAAAAATGGAGTTTAAATGCCGCCAGTTCAGGATATTTAAAAAGGTGGAAAAAAGGAATGTCATCAGTGGTGCAGGATAATTTCGAAACCTGTTCCTGCTGAAGTTCTTTCATAAATTCATTCAGCAGTAAAAGATATTTACGCATATCTGTTTTTCCTGCATTAAAAGGCGTGAAACTCACCCTTGCGTCATTCGATTTTGTATTGCCTGAAATGGCAAAATCAAGATCGTATTTATTGCACAAGCTATTTATCTGCATTAAGGTAAGTGCACTTTTGCCACTAATTTTATTATAAGCTTCACTCCTGCTTATTTTTAAGAACGCAGCAATTTCATTCGACAATAATGAATCCGGTGCAATCTTTTGCAGAACTTTCTGCATAAATGCTTTTTGTAAATCCTGTGTATTTTCCATCGTATTCAAATATATACATAATTCCTTTTTGAAATTCCTGTATATGCATAATAAAAATAACTATGGTTATAAATTATGGATATACTGGAAAATAGTTATTAATTACGCATATAACCATAAAAGTTTGCAGGCACTTGTCATAGAGATGTATTTATTTTATGATTGGGAAAAGAATTTAAAAATAAAGATTTAAAAATCAACTTTTATGAAAAATCAAATATTCCGGTTATTTTTCCTATTTCTTTTTTTATTAACCTTTTCCCATCATTCCTATTCCCAGGATACGTTAAGTTTGAAAGTGCCATTACCTTTCAGGATCACAATAGGGTTTGGTTTGGGCAAAGGTTATCCTTTCCAGGAAGATGTGGATTATGGAGTGGGTGGAACGATTGAATTTGCGGTGATGAAAAAAAATACATTATATGCGATAGGTGCCAGATCGCTCACTGAATTTAATTTGTTAGGTTCATCCAATGTTTATAAAACTGTTAGTAGTTATGATTTTAGTTACGGAAAAATGTTGACCGGTGGAAAATTATTTACAAGTATCAGTGCGGGAGTAGGATTAGTAAGGGGAAAGTATCCCGGCAAATTTATTCGAAACGTAGGGAATACTTTTTTTGATAATTCAATCTATGAAAAAATAACTTACACCACTATCGGAATTCCTCTTTCAGTAAAAGGTATTTGGGTTCCCGGGCACACTTTTGGTATAGGACTAGAACTTTATGCAAATTTCAATTCCAAAAATATATTTTACGGAATTAATTTATCACAACAGGTGGGAAGATTGAATACTGGTAAATAAAGGAAGTGAATAAAAACAATTATTGCCTTAAATATAAATGGCATCTATCATGAAAAATACTGCCTTCATTACTATAATCTCATTGATTATTTCCTTAGGATCTTTTGCTCAGAAAGAAGGATTTGATTATCAACCCAGGTTATTCCAAACCAGCATTCGTATGGGTTTCATCAATAGCAGTATGAACCTGGAATACAGGATAAATCCAAAAACCATGGCTTCGGCTGACTTCGGTTTAGGGCTTGTTCATTTACAATCACATTATTACGACAGGTTCAACAATAACTATAATGGATATGATACACATTATGACAATTTCCTGAATTTTGGACGAGAATGGTGGAGCCCATATTCCTCAATTCAAATAAGACGCATTTTTGACAACCGCAGTAGGATAAAATATGATTCAGCGCCCTATGCAAATACGTTCACTTATTATGGCATACAACTAAAATATAATGGACGCGAATGGAAGCAATTGAAAAATGATAATAAAATATCCAGCTTCAGAGAAACCTACCAATTTGCAGCGATGTTTGGCAGGCAAGTGGAATTATCGAAAAAGGGTAATTCTTTGTGTGATTGGTACATCGGTATAGGCGGTACCAGTAATTACAAGTTAACGATGGTTGAACCTAAATTTCTAATTGGCGCAAGATTAGGTATTAATTTCTGGCGGCGAAATAAATAATTGCAAAGCCTGTTGATATATAAAATTGAATTTCAAAAATACTTTTTGAAAATGACTTATCTCTCCGGTTTAAAGATTAATTCCTGATAAAATAGAAAGTCTTTAAAAAGCTTTTTAAGATGAGAAAAATCAGCGGGAATATTAAATAATCTAAAACAATTTTTTATGAAAAAAAGCATCTTTCACCTCATGGGTTTACTTATATTTTTATTGACTATCTCTACGCTTTCCTTTTCCCAGGATTCGTCGGTAATTGATAAAAAAATACCCTACAGGATCACTGTAGGATTAGGCTATGGACATGGATATCCTCTGCAGGAAAGAGATAATGCAGCAGGAGGATCGCTCGAATTTTCTATAAAAAATAAAAGTATTTTATATTCAATTGGTGCGAGAACGATTTCTAAACTCACTTATTTTGAGGGTTTTGATAAATTTGATCACAGCATTTCCAGTTATGATCTTACCGCGGGCAAAATTTTTAGTAAAGGAAAATTATTTTCAACAATTAGCGCCGGAGTAGGATTGGTAAGAGGACGTTTTCGGGGCACATTTTTTTCAGACGGCGATTCTTATTATCTTTCTTCGAAGGGTGATAAATATACCTATTCCACCATTGGATTTCCTGTTTCTTTAAAAGGAATTTGGGTTCCTGAAAATAATTATGGTGTAGGTATTGAATTATATGCAAACTTTAATAGCAAGAATATTTTTTATGGTATTAATCTTTCTCAGCAGTTTGGAAGAGTAAATACTGGTGCCGCAAATTCGAAACAATAAAAAAGAAATTGAATTGTAAATTTATTTAAATTTTTTACTGGATGATTTTATTCTTTACTAACATAATAAAGATTATTAGCTTGAACGATAATTAAAATAGTTGGGAAAATTTTTTTCCTGGATATTGTTGACCAGGGAAATAAATTTTTCAATTAGCCTCTTTTAAACATAATAATACATAAATATTAATGGTATCATTATTGCAAAATCATACCCAAATCATAAAATAAAAAATCTAAATTTAAATCTATGTTAGAAGAATTATTCAATCTTGTAAAAGGTGTAGCCAATGACAATCCTGACCATAGCAATATGGTTCCTGCAGAGCATAAAGATGCAGTAGTTGCAGAAGCTACCAATACTGTAGCCTCCGGCCTTAGAAACATGGTAGCAGGTGGCGGTGTGGAAAGTCTGCTTTCACTTTTTGGCGGAAATAATAGTAGTAATATTGCGCAATCAGGAAAGGGATTATTATCTAATCCGATTGTAAGTATGATGGTGGGGCATTTTGCAAGTAAGCTCATGAGTAAATTTAATATGGGATCTGGAGATGCAAGCAATGTTGCTTCCAGCATGATTCCTAATGTAATTAGCAACCTTGTGAATAAAACAAATGATCCCAGCGACAATGGTTTTTCACTTGGCGGGCTGCTCAATTCAATTACTGGCGGTAAGGCAAATGAACTGGCACCGCAAGAGCCAGGAGGTGGAGGTTTGTCAGGTATGTTAGGGCAGTTGATGGGTGGCGGCAATCAGAATAGTGGTGGCGGCGGAGGATTGATGGACATAGTAAAACAACTGGCTGGAGGAGCTCAGCAACAGCAGCAAAAAAACGGTGGTGGTGGTTTAATGGATTTGATCAAAGGTTTTATAAAATAAATTTTACTATTTAAAAGAAAGTACCTGCGGCTAATTTGCTGTAGGTATTTTTATTTTCCAGGCATTGTGAAAAAAAATCGGGAATTGAATTATATTAAAACGCGGGTACCTTTCAGCCTGTTGGATGATCTTATTTGAGTTAGAATGACCATATTGTTTGTCATAAATTCAAACTCAGGCACGGTATTTATTATTCTTTAAATTTTAATCATAAAACTTCTAATTATGCAAAAATCATTATTACCAGCTTTGAGAAAATTATCTGTATTGCCTCTTTTCCTATTTGCAAGTATTGCAGTGTGGGCCCAGGATAAAAAAGTAGACGTAAATATTAGTACCGACAATGGCAGCAGTAATTTTTTTGGCCAACCATGGGTTTGGGTTGTAGGCGGAGCAGTTTTTATAATTATCCTTGTTGCTTTGCTTAGAGGAAAGAAATAAGTTTTTTTGCAGTTTTTATAACCTGCATTATAGTAGTGAAAGGCAGTTATTTAAATAGATAACTGCCTTTCATTTTTATTAATGTGTGTCTTTTATAAACCTTGCTACATTATCGTGTAATAATTTTAGTGATTCAGGATGCAGGTAAACCATGTGTCCTGATTGATAGTGAGCATATTCAATATTTTTTTGTAACGCCTTAGGCATTGGAAGATGCTGCATTTCATATTCTCCTTCAAAATAGGGGGTACCCAGATCGTAATAACCCATATTGAGCATTACTTTCATGTCAGGATTATAAATCATTGCCTGGGCAAGGTCATTCATTACATTCGGAAAACCCAGGAACCCTCTCCTTGTAAAATCCCATTTGCCTGTGTTACCAAATATTTTATATCTCATATCTTTTCCAAATTTAAGTTCGGTACGCACATAATTATTGAAAGTAGCGGTAAAGGGTGCATCAATGTATGAATTCATTGGATCGTATTCGGCATTCTCACTTAATGGATTCATAGCAGGTCCGGAAAAGCGGGAGTCAAGACGGCCGGTGATCTTGTCACTATCTCCAAGCAAAGCCTGTTCGAATTGAGGACCTGCAATGCGCAAATTTGCTTTGCGTATATACGTCACCGGTAGTCCAATATAATTGTGTAATTTATCTGCTACCTGGTCAAAACTGGCCTGGCTAATCGAAGATCCCTGATTGAGTGCCAATGCATATTCGTTCATAGCAAAGTGTTCTACCTCTTTTAAGAATGGTTCCAGCTTGGCGGGTTTATTAGGAAGCTTATTGTGATACCAGGCAGTTGCTGCAAAGGACGGTAACACGAGTTGATAAGGCAGATCGTTGCCGGGATTACCACCTGCAGCTTCTGTCATATTGCTGTAGGTCAATAACTGGGAAAGTAGGATAACTCCATTAAGTCCGACATTTTTCTGGCTTTCCAATAAGTTGGAAACAACTGCTGAACGGAAAGTTCCATAACTCTCTCCAAAGAGATATTTTGGTGAATTCCAACGATTGTATTCTGTGATAAATTGGGTAATGAAATCTGCAAATGCCTGCCCATCCTGGTCAATTCCATAAAAATCTTTTGGATCTCCTGCGCCTCCCATTCGTTTGGTAATGATTTCACCAAAGCCGGTGCCTGGCGCATCAATAAAAACCAGGTCGCTTGCATCTAACAAACTGTAATCATTATTGACCGTTTTGTAGGGCGCTTTTGTGCGGGAAGTATCTTCGAGATAAACACGTTGCGGACCCCATGCTCCCATGTGAAGCCATACAGTTGAACTACCGGGGCCACCGTTGTAAATAAACGTAATCGGCCTTTGTGCCACATCTTTTTCATCCTCCTTAAAATAAGCATCATAAGACATACTGATGGTAGGTGTATCTTCATTATTTTTAAGGACGAGTGTTCCTGCTATCGCTTCATAATTAATGCGTTTTCCCTCAACCATCACACTGCTGTGGGTTACAGCCTTCTGCGGTTTTTTGTAGTTGTTTATGCTGTCCTGCTTTACATCAATTTTTACGATGGTGGTTTCTTTTTTTACCTGGGCGTTGGAATAACAATTAAGCGCAAATATAAAAGCGCCTACCATCAAAATTCTTTTTGATTTCATCTTTTGTTTTTTAGGTTAATTGGTATAAAAATCGTTGGATTACTTCCGGTAGAAAAATTCGTACCTGGGAGAAAGGCAGCACAAATTTAAATTATTAGCATCGAAAAATTGGATGATTTTTTTGGGAAGTGATTGGATTTTATGAAATTGATTGGAAAACTTTTGAAAATTTATTTTTAGACTTTACCGTTCTCAAAAACTTACACATCTTTCCAAAATCTGTTAATTTAGAACTTCGGAACATTATAAGAGTACATCATTATTTTTTCAATAATTTTACTGTTTCTATTTCTAATAATTGGGTATGATATTTTTAAGAAATAAAATGCAATTCAGAAAAAATTTCTATAGAAATCAATATTGAAATTAATCCTGGTAATTAAATTTTTATAACGTTTATTGCCTCTTGTTTTAATAAACAAACAAACTTTTCCTATGAAAAAAATCACACTTTTTTTATTTTTATTTATGCCACTTTCCCTACTTGCCCAAAATTTTTTGACACCGGAAATGCTCTGGACGCTTGGTCGTGTTTCTGCACTCTCT
>JBDTEF010000017.1:0-3250 GCA_039922615.1 Ginsengibacter sp. | reverse complement strand
CTCTTTTACGTGGATGTTTTACCTTTTCCAAAAATTCTTTCCATTTGGAAAGTTCAGGCTCATTATAAGTCGTTATATTTAATTTCTTGAGAACAATAAGATCTAATTTTTCGCGAAGCATCAAAATAGGTACTTCATATATAGTAGAAGCATCAGCAGATTCAATTACAGCATCAACTTTCACGTTGCAGAATAGTGCTATTTTCCTTTTAATTTCTTCATTGAGTGGATGTTCAGTTCTACATACTAAAATATCCGGATGTACGCCATTGGCGCTCATTAACTTCACACTTTGTTGAGTAGGCTTGGTTTTTAATTCTTTTGCTGCTTTCAGGTAAGGGATCAATGTAAGATGAACGACGAGACAATCGTCTGTAGGGAGTTCCCATTGTATTTGCCTTACTGCCTCTATAAAAGGAAGACTTTCAATATCACCAACCGTTCCTCCTATCTCTGTTATTATAACATCAAACTGGTTTTTTTCACCCAGTAGCATCATCCTCCGCTTTATCTCATCAGTAATATGCGGTACCACCTGTACTGTTTTACCCAGATATTCTCCCTCCCTTTCCCTGTTAATTACTGTTTGATAAATACGACCGGTGGTTACATTATTGGCCTGGCTTGTATTTATATTCAGAAAACGCTCATAATGACCAAGGTCAAGGTCAGTTTCCGCACCATCCTCAGTTACAAAACATTCGCCATGCTCATAAGGGTTTAATGTACCGGGGTCAACATTTATATATGGATCAAATTTTTGTATTGTTACGCTCAATCCTCTTGCTTGCAACAATTTTGCCAGCGATGCCGCTATGATACCCTTACCCAAAGATGAGGTAACGCCGCCGGTAACGAAAATGTATTTGGTCATTTTTATAATTTTATAAAAAATAGATGCCTGCTCAAATCCAACTAAGTGCAGGAATTTGTGTACATAAAATCATTTGACCATGGAATAATAATGGATGGACATCCAAAAGGTCGCGCAAACTTACAGCTAATATTCTTGCCACAAAAAGTTATTAATATCCTTTTAGCAATTTTTTTATGTGACAAAATTTTTGACAGACGTGGACAAATATTCTTTTATTACATTAAATAATTTTCCACTTATCATCTTTTGTAGTATATGAAAGCCCGTTACTCATTTCATATACATTTTTTCCTGTTTTGGGATCCACATAATTTTTCTTTTCATAAACCCTGACTCCATTATTTTCACGACTAAGATATACAATCAAGGCGGTAAGTGTTGGTGAAATTTCATGTAACCACTGCTCTTCCGATTCCCTTACAAATGCACTGCTCATAGTATAAATTTTTATATTAAGTAAGAAAAAAGCGCGCCGAAGTTTGATTATGTAAAGAATAGGTTTGGTAAAAAGAATAATGCTGCATCTCTACTGCATTATCTTAAACGAAGTTTGTAAATTATAAATGACCGAATGGTTCATTATTTGTTCAGTATGTAACTGAATGCAACATGTAATTTCTAATATAATCATCCACTCCTTCTTCTAAAGAATAGAAAGGTGCATTGTATCCTGCATCCTTAATTTTGTGCATATCTGCTTCTGTAAAATACTGGTAAGTATTTCGAATATCTTCAGGCATGTCAATATATTCGATTTGCGTTTCCAGGTCCATTGCATTGAAAGTAGATTTTACAAGGTCATTAAATGTACGGGCCTTACCTGTACCAACATTGTAAATTCCAGAAATAAACGAGGAAGGAACTTGCCGGCTGCTCTCCAAAAACCAATAACAAATATTAAGCACATCCTTTACATAGATAAAATCGCGAAGCTGTTCGCCATCTTTGAAACCATCTTTATGCGATTTAAATAGTTTCACAAATCCATGTTCTATGATCTGTTTAAAAGAATGAAAAATAACACTCGCCATTCTTCCTTTGTGGTATTCATTTGGTCCATACACATTAAAGAATTTTAAGCCGGCAAATGCAGGCGGAGCAGAAGTTTGCTGTAGTGCCCATTTATCAAATTCATTCTTAGAAACACCATATGGATTTAAGGGTTTTAAATCTTTGATAATACTTTCATCGTCTTTGTACCCTAATTCTCCTGCGCCATAAGTTGCCGCCGAAGAAGCGTAGACAAGAGGAATATTTTTTTCAGTGCAATATTTCCAAACTTTTTTTGAATATGCCAGGTTGAGGTGTTCATGTATTGCATAATCAAATTCAGTTGTATCGGTCCTCGCTCCTATGTGATAAAAAAAATCAACAGGCTGATCTATCTTTTTTATCCATTCAAAAAATTCTTCCCTATCCACTTTTTGGGAAAATTTCTTATTCGCGAGATTCGCATCTTTTTCATGTTTTGAGAAATCATCAACAAGTATCAGGTTATTATACCCATTATGATTCAGTAAGCCAACTAAACAACTCCCTATAAAACCGGCAGCACCCGTTACTACTATTGTTAATGATTCATTCATATGGATTATTTTTTCTTTAAATAATTTTCAATAGCATGATCGTATTTATATTTCCAATCCTTTATTTCTGACCATGATTCACTATCAACAATCACTTCACCACTTGTTACTGCGCCAAGTTTTTCAAAAGGTATATTTAATGATTTTTCAAATTCTGCTACATTCATTGTGGAAACGGTAACTACTACCCTACCCTGGGCTTCACCAAACCAGTAAGCATCTTTTCGGATTCCTTTATTTTGTTGTGCAACATTGAAACCGCATTCATTAAAAAATGCACTTTCCATTAAAGTGATGAACAATCCACCTTCAGAGATATCATGGGCAGATTGAATCATTTTATTCCTGATAAGCATACTAACGGCCTCGTGTAAACGAAATTCTTCCTCCAGGTTGAAATAGGGAGCCGGAGAGAAGGGTACATTTTTTATTTTGTGCAAATATTCCGAGCAATTAAAATCCTCTTCATTTTTCCCTAATAAATAAATCACGTCACCTTCCTCTTCAAAAGAAAGAGTCATCTTGTTTTCTAATTTTTCCAATAAGCCAACCATCCCGATTGTTGGCGTGGGATATACTGGCCCTGATGGTGATTGATTATAAAAACTGACGTTACCCCCTGTGACCGGCGTACCAAATTTCAAGCATGCTTCTGACATCCCTTTTATACTTTCAACAAATTGAAAATAAACTTCAGGATCATAAGGATTTCCAAAGTTCAAACAGTTAGTAACCCCAAGCGGAGTACCTCCACTACAAACAATATTTCTTGCCGCTTCACTTACCG
>JBDTEF010000016.1:0-26695 GCA_039922615.1 Ginsengibacter sp. | reverse complement strand
GGCTGGCTTCTTTGGGGCATTCATTCGAAGATCCTGTTCCTTCTTTATTCACTTTTAATGTACCAAAACATCCAATTGCTGATTTGATGGGTGTGTCATTGAAGGATGTCACTGTAAAAATAAAAGGTACTAAATTTTCCCGCCAGGGACCTCTTTTAATTACGCATTGGGGATTTAGCGGCCCGGCAGTTTTAAAACTTTCATCTTTTGCCGCCATAGAATTAGCAAAATTAAATTATGATTTTTCTATTTCTATCAACTGGGTTCCCGGAAGCGATGAAAACAAAATGTTGGAAAAGCTGAGAACGATAAGAGATGAATTAGCCTCCCAAAAAATGATAAACAGAAATCCCTTTATGTTGCCTCAAAGACTGTGGCAGTATCATTTAGAGAGATGTAACATAGGGCTGGAAATCAGATGGTCTGAACTTCCTGCAAAGCAGCAGAATCAATTGGCCCGGCAACTAAGTGCGGAAGAATTTCAGGTAAAAGGAAAAACAACTTTTAAAGAAGAATTTGTAACAGCAGGTGGTATTCGTTTGAGTGAGGTAAATTCGCAAACGATGGAAAGCAGGTTAGTACCTGATCTTTTTTTTGCCGGTGAAATTTTAAATATTGATGGTATTACCGGTGGATTCAATTTTCAAAATGCCTGGACAAGTGGTTGGATTGCTGCTAAAGCAATGAGGTCAAAAGAGAAAGTTTGATGGTACGAAATGAAAAATCAGTTTTGAAAAATTTTAAATTTGCCCTTTGTAAAATTCATAATTAGCTCATCAAAATACTTTCTCCTGATTGAAATGCCGCGAGTACTTCTTCCTTATTTTTAGCTGAAGGATAAAAGGAAACAATGCGATCAATTACTGATTCAACCAGGGCATCCGGACAACTTGCACCACTTGTGACCAGGATTTTAATTGGTTTAGAATTTGGTAAAAATGAGTAGGTAGTTTCCATTTCCCGGGAATGCATGTTGAAATGATGGATTTCTTTTTGGGAAATAATTTCTTCCTCTGAATGGATAAAATAAGTAGGTAATTTTTGCTCGCACAATTCCACTAAATGGGATGTATTGGAACTGTTGTATCCACCTATTACGATCGCAAAATCTGCCGCTGTATTTAATAGAGTGTAAACAGAACTTTGGTTTTCGTTGGTAGCGTAGCACAGTGTATCTCTTGTATCAGCAAATCTTTCCGAAATGGTTATATCGGTCAATTGATATTTTTCTAACATCACATTTTTGAGATAATCTGCGATTCCTTGTGTGTCGCTTGCCAGCATGGTCGTTTGGTTTACGACGCCTATTCTCTCTAAATCTTTTTGCGGATCAAATCCTTTAGAAAATTGCCCTTCAAATTGGGTGAAAAAATTGGAAATATCGTTTTCTCCGGTAATGTATTTGGCAAGTTCAATCGTTTCATCCATGTTTTTAACGACTATGGTAGGGGAATGAACGGCGCTGTGACTGAAGGTTGCACGGGTTTCTTCATGATGAGGTTTCCCATGAACAACTATGGTATAGTGGTTTTTGGAAATGGCCTGGGCACGGTTCCATACCTTTTCCACAAATGGACATGTTGTATTGTATTTTTCAATTTCTACACCTACACTTTTTAATTTCTCTTCTATCTCCATGGTGGTTCCAAATGCAGGAATTATTACTATATCATCTGCAGAAAGATTGGCAAAAGGTATGAGCGTATTGCCTTTCGTGTCCATTAAAAATTGAACGCCGCGGCTTTGGAGGTCATCATTTACATGGGGATTATGAATCATTTCACTTAATAAATAAATCTTTTTGCCGGGATTTTCTTCAATCGTTCTGAACGATATTTCAATGGCGTTTTCTACGCCATAACAAAATCCGAAGTGACGGGCAAGAAATACCTGAACATTACCAAAATCTAAAAAACTGGGTGTAAAATCCTTTTTTAATTTATCATTTATTTTTCTTTTCGTCTTTATGGCTGTTATCAGTGGGCTTCGGTAAATTACCGGAACATTGAATTTTTTCATGGTATCAAAATCTAATCACAAAGTTACAAAATACAAAGAAAGCTTTCAGCCAATAAAACAATAAGAATCATTAATTTCATTTTGCAATAAGAAAAAAAGAATACCAATGGCTAAAAAAGAAAAAAACTACGAACATTCCGCATGGAGTTATGCGGCCAATATATATGAAGTCAATGTGCGACAATATACAGAGGAAGGTACCTTCAAGGCATTTTCGAAACATCTTCCACGTTTAAGAGATATGGGCGTGAAAATTTTATGGTTCATGCCTATAACTCCAATAAGTGTAAAAGACAGGTTGGGCACTCTGGGTAGTTATTATTCTATCAAAAATTATGTGGAAGTGAATCCTGAATTTGGTACGATGGATGATTTCAAAGATCTAGTCTCACAGGCCCATAAGATGAATTTTAAAGTGATTGTAGATTATGTAGCCAATCATACCGGCGATGATCATCATTGGATAGCTGAACATCCTGATTATTATTGCCTGGATAAGGAAGGGAACCCTACTCATCCACATGGCTGGATGGATGTTTCGCAATTAAATTATGAGAATGCTGACTTACGCAATGCCATGATAGAGGTATTGAAATTTTGGGTTGGTGAGTGCAATGTCGATGGTTTTAGGTGTGACATGGCTCACCTTGTTCCGCTCGATTTTTGGGTAGAAGCAAAGAACGAGCTTTCAAAACATAATAATCTTTTCTGGCTGGCAGAATGTGAAGTACCTGAGTACCATAAAGTTTTCGATGCAACCTATACCTGGAGATGGATGCATGCTTCTGAAGAATTTTACAAGCAAAGGATGAACCTTCAAAGTCTGATTACCGTTTTGTATAAATCGGTAACAGAATTTCCCTGTAACGCTTTCAGGGCATATTTCACATCAAATCATGATGAAAATAGCTGGAATGGAACAGAGTATGAAAAATATGGTGACGCTGCTTTATTGTTTGCCGTATTTTCCTGTACGTGGAATGGTATACCTATGTTGTATTCCGGCCAGGAATTACCCAATAAAAAAAGATTAAAATTTTTTGATAAAGATAGTATTGAATGGGCCGGTGATTGTGAATTGCAATCATTTTACAAGATTTTATTAACCTTAAAAAGTAGTAATCAATCTCTCCGTTCCGGAGACCCGGATGTGCTTACAAAAATCATCTCCCATCCTGATGATCATGAAGTTTTTTCTTTTTTACGTAAACATGATTATGACCAGGTTCTTGTCGTATTAAACTGTAGTAGTAAATCAAAAGATTTTCAGGTAAAGGCTGTAAGTGGAACTTTTAGGAATGTTTTTGGTGGCCCGGATGTAAATTTTAAAGAAAATGTCGACTTGCATTTAGCACCATGGGGATACCTTGTTTTTGAGAAGATTTCTATCTTACCTGGCGGTTAATATAATGTTACAAAAATTATTTTACCTGGTATAAATTGAAACAGGCAGGCTTGATTATTATAATTTTTCGATTTCTTTTTCCCGTACAACTTTTACGTCTGAAAGGCTTACTGTAATTGGAATTGAACCAACCTGCAAAATGACTTTTTTACCTCGTATTTCTAATACATTTCCTACCTGCCTGCTGGAAGTTAATAATACTTTATCTCCGATTTTTACTTCGTCACCTGTTTCTTCAAACCTGCTATCGATTGTGCGTTGTTTTTTCTGAAGTATTTTTTTTTCAGGTTGCTTGAAGAGTACAGCCTGCATCAGTTTTACTACCTTATTTTTATCTTCCGCTTTCTTCCATTCTACTAATAATGATTTGAGTTGACGATCAGTCTCTTTTAAATATTGAAATTTTTCTTCGCTTATTTGGTTTTGTTGTTTTAAAATTTCGATCTGCTGCTCATGCTCTTCGCGGCCAAGTGCTTTTTGCATTTTTGTTTTCAGCGTATCATTTTCTTTTAAAAGTTTTTCCAGGGTTTTTCTTTCATTCTGTACCAATTGCAAATCCTGTTCTGTATTGTTCAATAAATTGTCAAGCTTAAAATGGTTTTCATCTACCAATTTTTTAGCTTTATTGATCAGAGCAGGTGATAATCCAATTCTTTCTGCTATAGAAAAAGTATAAGAGCTGCCTGGTTTCCCAACGATCAATTTATAAAGAGGTTTTAAATTTTTTTCATCAAATGCCATGGCGCCGTTAATGATTCCATTCACTTTATTGGCCATTACTTTCAAGTTCAGGTAATGGGTGGTTACTATCCCAAAAGAATGTTTATGTGCCAGCTCTTCCATTATTACTTCGGCAAAGGCCCCGCCAAGATTTGGGTCGCTGCCACTTCCTAACTCATCAATAAAAAAGAGTGTTTTGCCATTCGCATTTTCCATGAAATATTTCATATTCATCAGGTGAGATGAATACGTACTTAATTCAAATTCCAGGCTTTGGGTATCACCGATATCAATCATTAATTGCCGGAATATTCCAAACTCACTATCAGGGCTACACGAAACTAACAACCCGCTCTGGAGCATCATTTGAAGCAAGCCGGCCGTTTTTAATGTGACCGTTTTACCGCCTGCATTTGGTCCGCTTATAACCAAAATCCTGTTTTTTTCATCCAAAGAAAGGTCTACAGGAATGACCGGTTTTTTTTGTTTTTTGTTGTAAATGAATAACAGGGGGTGACAAGCATTTTTTAAATGTAGAATGGCTTTATCCTGGATAGATGGAAGGTGGCCCTGGTATTCCAAAGCTAGCATGGCTTTGGCTCTTATGAAATCATACTCGCCTAATATTTCGTGGTATACACTCAGCAACGACTGATGATTTCTCATTTTAGTGGTGAGCTTTTGCAATAAAATATATACTTCTTTTTTTTCGTCATTTTCTAAAGAAAAGATATCATTGTTTAAATGAGTAGTTTCCGTAGGCTCAATAAATGCAGTCCTTCTACTTTCACTCTCACCATGCAATATTCCTTTAATTAATCGTTTCTGCTCCGCAAATACAGCAAGGACGCGTCTTCCATTTAAAAAACTTTCTTCTATATCGGTTAAGTAGCCATCCTTTTTTAATTTATTGACTATTTTGTCAAAAACTTTTTTTAGTTCGATCCTTTTTTTATACAATGACATTCTGATTGATGCCAGTCTTTCAGAAGCAGAATCCTTTACAATGCCATATTCATCCAGAATTTCATCAATTAATTGTGGAATTAATTTTTCATAATAAGTGCGCTCTATTATGGCTGATAGAAATGGATAAGCCACTTTTCTTTCAGCATTGAACCACCTGAATATTTGGTGAATCGCTCCTGCTAATTTTTTTATATTCAGAAATTGTTCGCCTGTGAGCATGGAAGATTCAATGCTCAGTAACCTTAATTCTTTGGAAAGATTTAATACTGCATCATCAGGGAAATATAAATTGTTATCAACTAACAATTTGTATTCGTTCGTTTGATGAAGTTGTGGTTCTATAAATTCTCTCCTGGTATGAATGCGTAATTCACTCGCTTTATTCCTTGCATATTCTGACCTGCAATAAGAAGAAAGCATTTCTTTTATTTTATCAAATTCTAATTGTTGTGGAGCAGATTGTGGGAAGAATTTCATGTAGGAATTCGGGGTAAAAAATATTTAATCTTTTTTATTGAATAGAAGAACAGTGCAAATCTATTTTATTTAAAGCATTTCAAAACATTCCGGCATGTTAGTAAATTTTTAACGCAATAATAAGTTTGGTTAAAATGCAGATAATTATTTTTAATCATCTTTGTAAGGTTAGGATGGTCAATTGATGAATAGAATTGGCTTCTTTAAAATTTCAATAATTTTCTTAATAATGTTTTCACTATTTAGTTTCATCAATAGACGAAAGGATTTAATAGTGTAATTATAATTAAAAATAAATAGTATGAGGAAGTGGTTATTTATTATTCTGGTTATGTTTGCCATTAGTCAATTTTCTTTTGCACAGAATAATTTGATAGAAGTAAGATCTTCGGGTGATAATTTATATCTTGACCATAAAGTAACAGCAAAAGAAACGCTGTATAGTTTGGGAAGGTTGTATAACGTGCCACCGAAAGAATTGGCTTCCTTTAATAAACTGGCACTTACGACTGGGTTAAATCTTGGCCAGAATTTAAAAATCCCACTAAATAAAATCAATTTTGCACAGTCTGAAATGGTTAGTGGTAACGAAGTTGTTGTCCCTGTTTACCATACTTTACAAGCGCATGAAACATTATTTCGATTGAGTCTGAATTACAATAAAGTTCCGGTTGATGCATTGAAAAAATGGAATCATTTACAATCTGATGCTGTAAATATAGCAACGCCTTTAATAGTTGGTTTTCTGAAAGTGGATAAGACCCAATCTGCGTTGGCTGCCCAGGCATATATGCTTGAAACGATTAACCCGAAAATTATCAATGAAGAAGTCACAAAAACGTTACCTGCCAACACTTCTGCAGTTGCACCAAAGGAGATGGTAGGTCTTCATGAAAATGTAAAGGTCCAGGAGCCTGTTGCACAAATTGAGAAGGTGGCGGAAGAAAAAATAGCGGTTTCAGCTCCCATGAATCAGCATAGGATCGACTTTGCCGGTGGTACTTTTAAGCCGTCCTATGAAAAGCAAAACCATGTAAATTCTGATTATAAGAGTAGTATTTCAACAGGCGGCATATTTAAATCTACAAGCGGTTGGCAAGATGGAAAATATTACTGTTTTAACAATGATGCTTCAGCAGGGACAGTCCTGAAAATTACAGATAAGCAGACAGGGAAAAGTATTTATGCAAAAGTGCTTGATGTAATTCCTGATATAAAACAGAATACAGGATTACAAATCATAATAAGTAATGCTGCGGCTGACGAATTAGGCGTTGGTGAAAAGTTTGAATGTGACCTTTCCCAATAATGATTCCCTAAAAATTGTCGATTTCTTTTCATCGAAAAACAGTTTTTCAGGATTCTCGCCAGCCTCTTAAGAAGTCTGCTATTGCCATTCTTTTTTTACCTTCTAATTGGATTTCTTTCAAAGAAATAAATCCGTCATTACAGGAAAATTTCATAAAAGTTTTACGATCAGTTTCCATATTCCCGGGCTCTTTTAAAATACCAGTATATTCTATCTCACCTTTATAAATCTTCAATTTCTTCCCATTTAAAAAGGTGAATGCAGCAGGATAGGGTGATAAGCCACGGATCATGTTAAAAATAGTTTTGCAGGAATTATCCCACTTTATTTCACAGGTTTCTGTAAATATTTTGGGAGCATAACGAAGAGCTCCGGTTAAAGCAATTCCTGAAGCCTGGGGTGTCTCCTTCAAACTTCCATCTGTCAATTGATTAACCGTATTCAGTAATAAACCCGCACCTTCTTCCATCATTCTATCATGCAAGGAACCGGCTGATTCATCATCACCTATTTTTATTTTTTTCTGTAATAAAATATCGCCTGTGTCAATCTCATGTTGTAATTTAAAGGTAGTAAGGCCTGTTTCTCTCTCGCCGTTGATAACAACCCAGTTTATTGGTGCTGCTCCCCGATACTGTGGTAATAATGAGCTATGTAAATTAATCGTGCCGAGCGGAGGTAGATTCCAAACGGATTCGGGTAACATCCTGAAAGCAACAACAACTTGTAAATCTGCACCAATCAATTTTAATTCCTCCAGGAATTCCGGATTTTTTAATTTTTCAGGCTGAAGTATTTTTAAATTTTTGGATTTTGCATATATTTTTATGGCGCTCTCAGTGAGTTGCATGCCACGGCCCGCGGGCTTATCCGGAGCTGTAACCACTGCAGCTATTTCATAACCGGCTTCAAATAATCTAGTCAACGAGGGTACTGCAAATTCCGGCGTACCCATAAAAATGATTTTTATACCCAAAGTTTTTTTTTAAGAGAAATTTGTTTTACGAGAAATCTTTGTAAAGGAGATATTTTTTTCGGATTTTTTTAAACCTGTCCAAATCCGGTTGCCAGCTTTTTCTAATAGCCTCTTCACTATTTCCTGCGCTGATTTGTTGCCAAAGTTCATTGTTCCCCGCCAATTTATTGAAAAAAGATTCTTCCATTTTTCCTGATTTGGGGACTATAAAAAATTTATTTTTATCTGGAAATAACTGGTAAGCATTTAAAAGCCATTTCAACTGAATTTTTCCATTTATTTCTTTCAATACATCTGATGCTGTACCTGAAATATCCCATCCATAGCAGGTTTCATTAAAATGTTTGCTATTTTTTGCTCCTTCATTTGGCATTGGAATAAAAGAGAACAGGTTGTTTGGAAGAGCGGGAGATCCAAAAACCTGGAAAGGTTTATCCGTTCCTCTTCCTTCGCTCAAAGTAGTGCCTTCAAAAAAGCAGGTAGAAGGATATAAATAAATAGATTGCATATCAGGTAAATTAGGTGAAGGTTTTATTGGCAATTCATACTTTGATTGATGATCATAATTTTCGTTTTTAATTACTAAAAGATGAAAGGGACTATCAATGGTCTTTTTAGCATTTTTATAATATTCATATTTTGCGTTGGCTTTCGGATCTAACCATTTTTCGCCGGCTATCATTAAAGCGTATTCCCCAATCGTCATTCCATATACGATAGGAACAGGTTGCATTCCCACGAAAGATTTATATTTTAAATCCAGCACCGGACCATCTACGTAAAATCCATTAGGATTCGGACGATCCAGTATGATTAAGGGTTTGCCGCTCTCCAGTGCTGCTTCCATATATTCCTGCAGCGAAGAAATAAATGTATAAAAACGAACGCCTACATCCTGTATGTCAAATATTAATAGGTCTACATTTTGCAAGTCCTCAGGCGAGGGCCTTGTCTTTTTGCCATAAAGCGATACAACGGGGATACCGGTTTTCACATCTTTGTAATTCCCTACTTTTTCTCCTGCATCAGCAGTACCTCGAAATCCATGCTCGGGGCCAAAAATGACCGTAATATTCACACCTAATTTTTGCAGTGTATCTATCAAAAAAGTATGGCCAATCATAGAAGTTTGGTTGGCAAAAAAACCGACTTTTTTATTCTTTAAAAGTGGTAAATATTCAGCCAATCTTTCTGCGCCTGGTTTTATCGCAGCTGTCTGTGCAAAAGCAATTGAACAAGTAAAAAGAATTAGCAATAGAATTGCCGGTTTGATCTTATTTTTCTTTGCCATATTTCATGAATGATTTTATTTTAAAAATAGCGGATTATGCAATTCTATTTTGGTAAAATTATTATAAAAAATCGCTGATTTTATTTTTCATATTTGTGAATTAATTTTTATTTGTTACTTTACTATAACGAGGTGTTGGCAAATGACCTGCCTCTTACTTTTAAACAAATAAATCAGATTTTATGAGTAAAGCTAAAAAAGGTGACCGTGTAAAAGTTCATTATACCGGCAAATTGACCGATGGGAAACAGTTTGATTCAAGCCAGGGCAGAGAGCCACTTGAATTTACAGTAGGTGCAGGTCAGATGATCAAAGGTTTTGATGAAGCTATTCCAGGAATGGAAGTTGGTGATAAAAAAACAATAACCCTGTCACCTACAGATGCATATGGAGAATCAAATGCTGATGCAATTATTGAATTTCCAAAAGGTAATATTCCGGCTGATATGAAGCTGGAGCCAGGAATGAAATTGCAACTGCAGGGTCAGGATGGTAATCCAATACCTGTAGTAGTTAAGGAAGTAAAAGATGACATTGTGATCTTAGATGCTAATCATGAGTTAGCAGGAAAGGAATTGGTTTTTGATATTGAATTAACTGAAATCGCATAAATATTTAGGCGATCATTTAAAGAAGAAGTTTTAAACAGGTAAAAACTATTTAGCTTCTTCTTTTTTTATTTTTGATATCCCTCATAAGTTCATTCTCTGTTTTTAATTCAGGATCAGGGTTCTGTTTTATATAAATATCAAAATTTTTATGAATTGCTTTGTTAGTTCTTAATGTTACACTAATGCTTATTTTATTTTTTTCAAAATTAATTGGCACCCAAAGAGAATTTCCTGAAAATTTGCCGTCGCTTGAATTAAATATCAGGTAAGTTGAATCTAACGGGAGGTAATTCCCATTTGCCAATTTGCCATCAATATTTATATAATTATAGGTACCTTTTTTAAGGCTGTCCGTATATAGGTGCACATAAATGCTATCCACACTTTGAGATTTTGCCCAAAAAGAAATGGTAATAAATAAAAGGAAGAATATTATTTTTTTCAAACTGAGAAAGATTTGCTTATAGACAATGAAAATCATTTAAAGGTTGCAACAAATACTGCTTGTCGAAAGTATTGTATTTTATGGCTTCAAAAATTATTCCTACTATCATTTGAATTTAAAATTATTCACAACCTTACCCAATAAAAAAATTGGCCCTTAAAAAATTTTGTTCATCTTTGCAATGAAAATGAAAACAATTAGCACATATAATGGTTGGTGGCACGCTCTAAATTGTGATGCCGTATAGCTATATTATGCAATAAGATCTAAATATAAGCCCCGGCAAAAGCCGGGGCTTTTTTTGTACTATGAAAAAGATATTAATAACTACTTCTTACAAGAAAATTTTAGCTGATGTGTTTACACCAGTTGGCATTTATCTACGTTTACGCGATCGATTCCGCGATACCATTTTATTAGAAAGCAGTGATCACAATTCTACTATTAATAGCTATTCTTTTATTGGAATTAATGCCATTGGAGGTTTAGAAATTAGAAATCCTGGTGAAATGGAAATTAAGTTTCCAAATAGGGAACCGCATAAAATTTCCATCGACAAGAGCACCAATATAAATAAGGAAATAAGGGAGTTTATGGATGTGCTTGACTTTAAATATCCGGCAGCAATGCCTGTGAGTATGGCCCAGGGTTTATTTGGATATACCAGTTACGGTGGCATTCATGATTTTGAAAGTATTCACATAGCAAAAATAGATAAAAATAAAATGAAGCCCGGAAATAGCCAGGGTGAATTTGTTCCCTCCACTTTTTCACTAAACTTGTTCTCGGGCAAATATGTAAATACGCCATCGGTTCGTTATCGCCTTTACCAGTATGTAATAGCGATAGATCATTTTAAAAGTGAATTATTTATTTGTGAAAATAATTGTGAAGGAATGGAGGGAGATTCTGACTTAATTGAGAGCATAATCAGAAGTAAAGATATTCCTGAATACCCTTTCTCAAATATTGGGATTGTAGCATCTTCTGCAGATGAGCTACCATTTGAAGCAACGCTTAGAAATGCCATTCGGAGATGTGCTGATGAAGATAATTCCGGTATTTTTTTAAGCACAGGATATGCGCAACAATTTACAGGAGATGAGTTTAATGTTTACCGTGCTTTAAGAAACATAAATCCGGGGCCTCATCTTTTTTATTTTGATTATGGAGATTATCGTTTATTTGGCAGTGGCCATGGGACTTATTTGCACAGAGAAGTTGAAGTGGAGGTGAATGATAATTTTGAATCTTTTAATCCTTTAGCTTCTAAGATTGTTGCAGAAAACGCGATTATTTCACCAAAAAAGAAAGCCCTGTTGTTTGTTAGTTCTTTGGATAATCATAATTACGGATATTTTGGAGGAAGCATTGGATTCTTAGGTGTTGATGGAAGCACTAACCAGGCTATGATGGTGGGTACTTTTTTAAGTAAAAATGGCTATTTGAATGGTAAAGTTGATATTTTTTTAACGGCTGCTTCCGAAGCTGACAGCGAATTAGAAAATGTGAACCGGGAATTATTTTCGCTTTCCCGGGCGATTGAGGTTGCGGTTATTAATTCGAATTTTAATTCCTGAATAAAAAATAATTCCCGATAATTATTGGTGTACTTGTCCAATAATAAATGAGATAATGCGTTAAGAAAATTGTAGAAATCGTATAAATAATGAACAAAATTTTAAAATATTTATTTGAGCATAAAACACTTTCAGCAGAAAATGCGAAACAGGTGCTAATGAATATATCCAGGGGAATTTATTCCGAATCGGAAATTGCTTCTTTCGCCACTGTTTTCCTGATGAGAAGTATCACAATTGCGGAAGTCGAAGGATTTAGTGCTGCATTGATGGAACTGTGTGTACCGGTAAATTTAAAGGGTCGTGAAGTCATTGATTTAGTAGGTACAGGTGGTGACGGAAAAAATACTTTCAACATATCTACCTTGAGCACTTTTATAGTTGCAGGTGCTGGGATTTCTGTCGCGAAACATGGAAATTATGGCGCCACCTCCATTAGTGGTTCAAGTAATGTAATGGAAAATCTGGGGTATCGGTTTTCTGCAGATAATGATAAATTATTGAAAGAACTCGATGAAACAAACGTTTGTTTCATGCATGCACCACTTTTTCACCCGGCATTGAAACAGGTAGCTTCTGTAAGAAAAAGTTTAGGCGTGCGAACCTTTTTTAATATGTTGGGTCCTTTAGTTAATCCTGCAAGGCCACAGGTTCAGTTATTAGGTGTTTTCAATCTTGAAATGGCCAGGATTTATACTTATTTATTCCAGCAGTCGGGTAAAAAATTTATGATCGTCCACAGCCTTGATGGATATGATGAAATCTCTCTGACAAATGATACTAAAATTATTACGAATGCAGGTGAAAAAATAGTTTCAGCACAGGTTCTTGGGAAACATACTGTTTCTCCGGAGGAAATTTATGGCGGCAATACACCTGTAGAAGCAGCCAAAATATTTATAAGCATTTTACAAGGCAATGGGAGTGTTTCCCAGGATGCCGTGGTAATAGCTAATTCTGCAATGGCGATTCATGCCATGAATAATTTGACGGACTATGAAACATGCTATGAGATGGCATCTGAGAGTTTAAAGAGCGGGAAAGCATATAAAAATTTTCTTACATTAATGAGTTTGCAATCATGAATATCCTGGAACAAATTATTACCCAAAAAAGAATTGAAGTCGCCCGATGTCAAATAGAAAACCGAACGAATGATTTGGAAAAAATGCCGGTTTTCAGTAGAGAAGTGTATTCCATTAGTGATTATTTAATTAATAAAAATAAATCAGGAATTGTTGCAGAATTCAAACGCAGATCTCCATCAAAAGGAATTATAAATGATTCCGCATCGGTGGAAGAAGTAACAGGAAAGTATGAACAATTCGGTGCATCAGCCATATCTGTATTGACTGATTCTTCTTTTTTTGGCGGCTCAATGCGCGATTTGCAAAAAGCAAGAAAATGCAATATTCCCATCCTCAGAAAAGATTTTATCATTCATGAATACCAAATCATAGAATCAAAAGCCTATGGAGCTGATGTTATATTATTGATTGCAGCATGTCTTAGTATCAATGAAGTGAAAAAATTCTCAGCTTTTGCCAAAAGCCTTGGTTTAGAGGTTCTATTGGAGATTCATGATCAAAGTGAGTTGAATCACATTGGAGAAAACATTGATGTGGTGGGAATTAATACGCGGGATTTAAGAACTTTCCAGGTCAATAAAGATCAATCAACTGAATTGGTTAAGTTAATTCCTGGAGATCTTTTAAAGATTGCGGAAAGTGGTATCAAAAGTGCTAAGGATGTTCTGGAATTTAAAAATGGCGGCTTCAATGGATTTTTAATAGGGGAAACATTTATGAAAGAAGAAAATCCGGGGGAAGCATTTTATAACTTTGTAAAACAACTTTAAAAGAAATAACGAATGAAAATAAAAGTTTGTGGGAATACGATAATGTCGCAGCTAAAAGAATTGGATCATTTATTAATAGACTATGCTGGTTTTATTTTTTATGAGGGGTCTCCCCGTTATATGGGAAAAAAAATTAAAAGTGAAGACCTGCAGAACCTGCCGACAAAATTGCAAAAAATAGGTGTTTTTGTGAATGAAAGCCGCGAAGAAGTTTTAAGAAGAATAGATGAGTATGGTTTAGATGGCGTGCAATTACATGGTGATGAAACTCCTGAATTCTGTAAACAAATAAGTGATCATGTAACTGTAATAAAAGCATTTAGGATAAATACAAATCAAATCGACATAGATTGGATGGTAAAAGAATTCATTGATGTGTGTGACTATTATTTATTTGATAAAGAATCCCGGTCTGTATATGGGGGCTCCGGTGAAAAATTTGATTGGAATCTTTTACAAAATGCTTCGATAGGTAAATCATTTTTTCTAAGTGGCGGCATTTCTCAAAATGATGCCGGCATGCTTAAAAATTTTCAACATCCATTCTTCTACGGCATTGATTTGAATAGTCGTTTTGAAACATCTCCCGGCGTAAAAAATATGGAGATGTTGAAGCAATTTGCTTTGGAAATAAAAGAGCCTGAATTTTTGATGCAAAATAAACAACAAGAAATATGTGGACAATAGATGAAGATGGTTACTATGGCCGTTTTGGTGGTGCGTATGTTCCCGAGATGTTATACGATAATGTGCTAAGTCTCCAGGAGAGTTATTTAAGAATTACTGAAGAAGAATCTTTCCAGGAAGATTTTAAACAATTATTAAAAAATTATGTGGGAAGGCCAACTCCGCTTTATAAAGCAGAAAGATTAAGCGAAAAATACCAAACGCAGATTTTTTTGAAAAGAGAAGACCTTTGCCATACCGGCGCGCATAAAATTAATAATACCATTGGTCAGATTCTTTTAGCAGAAAGGCTTGGGAAGAAGCGGATCATCGCAGAGACAGGTGCCGGCCAGCATGGTGTAGCTACTGCTACAGTCTGCGCATTAAAGGGACTTGAATGTATTGTGTATATGGGTGAGAAAGATATACGCAGACAGGCGCCCAATGTAGCTCGCATGAAGATGCTCGGTGCAAAAGTAATACCTGCTACCAGTGGAAGTAAAACGCTGAAAGACGCTACCAACGAAGCTATCAGGGATTGGATCAATAATCCTCTTGATACTTATTATTTAATTGGAAGTGTTGTAGGCCCGCATCCATACCCGGATATGGTAGCCCGGTTTCAAAGTGTGATAAGTGAGGAGATCCGCAAGCAGTTGGGTGAGATGTTCCAAAATGAACTACCAGATTATGTGGTAGCATGTGTAGGTGGCGGAAGCAATGCAGCCGGGGCCTTTTATCATTTTTTGAATGAAGAAGATGTAAAATTAATCGCTGTTGAAGCAGCAGGAAAAGGCATCAATTCCAGCATGTCTGCGGCTACTTCACAATTAGGCACGGAAGGTATTTTACACGGTAGCAGGAGTTTATTAATGCAAACGGTAGATGGCCAGGTTGTAGAACCGTACAGCATTTCAGCTGGTTTGGATTATCCCGGCATTGGTCCGATGCACGCTAATTTGTTTGTGGGAAAACGTGCCCGGTTCCTAAGTGCTACAGATGACGAAGCCCTCGACGCTGCATTTGAATTGGCAAGATTGGAAGGAATAATACCTGCCCTGGAATCAGCACATGCGCTTGCCGCTTTAAATCAAATCGATTTTATGCAGGAAGATGTTGTAATTGTAAATCTTAGCGGGAGAGGGGATAAGGATATGGAAGAATATATGCGCCATTTGTAATAAATTTTCTACAAAAAAATTTTTTTGTTCAATCAATTTCTTAAATAAAACTTCTGTGAATCAACTAGGGCAATTATTTGCGAAAAAGTCTAAAAATATTTTAAGCATTTATTTTACAGCAGGCTACCCGGAATTAGAGGATACCACAAAAATAATTACATCGTTGATACAGAATGGTGCGGATTTGATAGAGATCGGAATGCCTTATAGTGATCCGCTAGCCGATGGTGCTGTGATACAGGAAAGTGGAACAAAAGCTTTGGAAAATGGAATGACAATAGAAAAATTATTTGATCAATTAAAAAATTTTAAAAATGATTATCAATCAAACTGCCCGCTTATTTTAATGGGATATTTAAATCCTGTGCTTCAATATGGATTTGAGCAATTTTGTAAACAGGCGCACGATTGTGGTATTTCCGGCATCATTTTACCGGATCTCCCGGTGCAGGAATATGAAAAGGAATTCAAAGAAATTATAGAAAAATATGCACTCAATTTTATATTTCTCGTTACCCCGCAAACCTCTGAATCCCGCATTAGAAAAATCGATTCTCTTAGTAATGGTTTTATTTATGCCGTCTCCTCTTCATCTGTTACCGGGTCCAATGTAGACTTTATACAACAGGAGAAATATTTTCAAAAACTCCAGGCAATGGATTTAAAAAATAAAGTATTGATTGGTTTTGGTATAAGGGATCGTAAAAGTTTTGAAGAAGCTTGCAGGTATAGTGCAGGAGCTATTATTGGTTCTGCTTTTATAAAAAGTCTGGACCAGGAAAAGGACCTGGACAATTCTGTAAAAGACTTTCTTAACTCAATTTTACAATCGTAAAAATCATTTAATATTTTAATTCAGTGGATAATTTTTACTTTTGCCGTTTTTCATTTATTTAATAGCAAATTTCAATTTTTGATGAATAAACTATTTTTTCTTTTACTCCTATTTCCATTTGCAGCAATTTCTCAATCGAAAGCTTCTCAAGCCAAACAGGATGGCTATGAAATTACAGGCACAATGACAGGGTACGAGGATGGAGCAGCTGTGTCGTTTTTGAATAATGAAACAGGCCAACCAGAACAAATCACTACTATTCAAAAAGGTAAATTCATTATCAAAGGAAATGTCAAAAACCCTGAGTTTAAAGTGCTTGTTATTGGCAATCAACCACCTGCCATTCCTTTCTTTTTGGAGAATAGTCTTATTGCAGTATCTGGGAACCATGATAATCCCGGGCAGATTACAATTACAGGTTCCAAATCCCATGACCAGTATATGCAATACGTGATCGGTTTACAGCCATATATTAAAGTGCTCACAGAAAATGCAAGAGACAAGGAGAATATGGAAGGATTTGAAAAAGTCGCCGGTGATTTTGTCAAAAAAAATCCCTCCTCATTTGTGTCTTCCCTTGTTTTGATCCAATTGTCACAGGTATCTGATAAAATATTAAATACAGAAAGTTTGTTTAAATTATTGACTCCGGATGTACAGAATACACCGATGGGTCAATATGTAAATCACCAGATACAGGAAGGGAAAATTAATATGATCGGTTCAGTTATTCCTGATTTTTCCCAGGAAGATACAAATGGCCATTCACTATCGATTGCATCAATGAGAGGCAAATATGTATTAATTGATTTCTGGGCAAGCTGGTGTGGGCCGTGCAGGCAGGAAAATCCAAATGTGGTGGCGGCTTTTAATAAATACCAATCTAAAAATTTTACCATTCTTGGTGTTTCTTTAGATCAGACAAAACAACCGTGGTTGACTGCCATTAAAAAAGATGGTTTAAACTGGCCACAGGTTAGCGATTTAAAAGGTTGGCAAAATGCTGTTGCAGCTCAATTTAGAATTACGTCAATTCCGCAAAACTTATTAATAGACCCCCAGGGAAAAATAATCGGAAAGAATTTAAGAGGGGAGCAGCTGAACCAAAAATTAAGTGAGATCCTGGATTAATTCCTGATAAAAATATCACTAAATAATTTTAATTGAAGGGATATTTCAATGAACGAAAGTACTAGCCCAATAAAAATTGTAGCAGAAACTACCATTTATCCAATATTATTAAGTATCAGTTTTTGTCATTTATTAAATGATACTTTACAATCATTGATCCCATCCATCTATCCTATTCTTCAAAAGGAATTCACACTTAGTTTTGCCCAGGTGGGACTTATCACGCTCACTTTTCAGTTGGCAGCTTCACTTCTGCAACCTTTGGTTGGTCGTTATACTGACAAAAAACCACAGCCTTATTCATTATCTGTTGGAATGGGTTTCACACTGGCAGGATTAATTAATTTGTCCTATTCCACTAGTTTTGCACATACACTTGTTTCAGTTGCTTTAATTGGAATTGGATCATCCATTTTTCATCCGGAATCATCCAAAATCGCTTACATGGCTTCGGGAGGCAAACGTGGTTTGGCGCAATCAATATTCCAGGTAGGTGGTAATACGGGATCTGCGATTGGTCCCTTATTAGCTGCACTCATCATAGTGCCGTATGGTTTGCGGCACATTCTCTACTTTTCAATACTGGCCTTGATTGCTATTTTTGTTTTATATAAAGTTGGCGGATGGGCGAAAAATCATTTACACTTGATCAAGCCAAAGAATTCAAGTGCAGAGAATGATATCGTTAATCATTTAACCAAAAAGCAAATAAGAAATTCTATCATCATTCTATTAGTGCTTATTTTTTCAAAATATTTTTACCTCGCAAGCATCAGCAGTTATTATACATTTTTTCTGATACAGAAGTTTGGGTTGTCTATTGCTCAATCACAGATCCACCTGTTCATATTCCTGGCTGCAGCTGCAGCTGGTACATTTATAGGAGGACCTTTGGGCGATCGATTCGGTCGTAAATATGTTATTTGGCTTTCCATTTTGGGAGTAGCACCTTTTACGATTTTATTACCTTACGCAAGTCTATTCTGGACTAGTATTTTGACTGTATTTATTGGATTTATACTTTCTTCTGCCTTCTCTGCGATTATAGTTTATGCGCAGGAACTTATGCCGGGAAAAGTGGGAATGGTATCAGGTTTATTCTTTGGCTTTGCTTTTGGAATGGGTGGCATTGGTTCTGCTATACTTGGAAATTTAGCGGATCATACAAGTATATTTTTTGTTTTCCAGGTTTGTTCTTTTCTGCCTTTCATAGGGTTAATCACCAAATTTCTGCCTGATTTAAAAATTAAGAAAAAAATGCTAAAACAATTATAATAATAAAAAAAAATGCCTCATAAAAATTATGAGACATTTTAAAAAAGGTGCTTCTTTTTTAAATCAATGTACTGGCATTATCATCCAGGTTAGCTGATCTGTTAGTAGTAGCAGTACGATTAACCTTTATATTATTGGTTACATCATGAACTCCTGTTATATTTTCTGCCAGATCCTCGGCACGTCTTTTTGTATCCTTGTCGTACACCGTACCACTAAGTATCACTTCACCTCCAATTACTGATACTTCTATATCAGAAGCATCCACATAGGAATCATGATATAATTTATCATTAATATCGTCAGTAATTTTTTCATCCGATCTTACGTATCCTTTCGGTCCTTTACCTCTATGCGGTCCCTCTTTTTTATCTCTGTTTCTCCGTCTTTCAGCATCCTCATCTCCAAACCAGGATGCCACTTCATCGGATGTGCGGTCCCACCAATCTCTATCACCGTTGGAATTATTGTTATCCCTGTTTCTATCTGTTCTTGCCCTGGAATGGCGATCGTTTCCACCATAGTGGCCGCCAAGATTTCCGGTGCCATAGTACCTGCTTCCATCTGAGTAATCCTGGTGTCCATAATTGGCACTTCCCTGTGATGTATCGCCTAAACCATAATTTCTTTCGTGATCCTGCATATCGCTGCGATAGTTAGGTGAATTTCTGTTCTCTCCATAGTTATCGTTCCATCCCGTATGACTTGAATCATAGTTCCTGTTATTACGGGTACTATTTCCGTTGCGCCAATCATCATTTTTATCTCTGTTATGAATGTCTGATGGGTTTCTATAATCTCTGTTTCTATTGTTGTCCATGATAAATTATTTTTTGGTTAATGAATAATTACCACTATGAAAATTTGATACCATAATTATCTCAATATGAGATTGATTAGATTGTAGAATATAACCGATCATAATAGAAGATTGTAGTTTTTTTTACTCATGCATGAACTAATGCCAAAAGACATAAAAATTTTATTAAACATTCTTAAAGATGGTTTTTTATTCAGTTCATTTATATTAATATTGAAATAATAAAAATGGAAGGTTCGCAAATGCTGTCAAATAAAATATCAAATATTAATTTTTAGGTTAATAAATAAAAGTGTTAAATTTTTTTTGACAATGATAATTGTAGAATTCTACTAAAAATAAAAAGAGGTTGATTATTAGGTACTTAAAAATATCGTAGGGTTAGATGATACTCATATTTTAATTTTTTTTTTGCTTTTTTGGGACTAAAAAATTTTGTAGTGACTTTTTTTGTATTTTTATCCTTTATTACACAATTATTATAATCCAAATTATACCTATTTTCTAATTTATACTATCGGATTTTAAAATACTGTCTCGTTTATTTAATGAAGATTAAAAAGAAATCCATTAATTATATAATTGTATATTAAATTGCGCTTACTTACAATGTCAAACATAATGAAGAACACTCTGTTTATTACTTCCGCGGTACTTGCCGCTTTTCTTTTCTCGGGATGTAGCAAGTTCGGAAAATCAAAAGGTCTTCCAGATGATGGTCAATTACACGGAGTAGCCCCTTCGAGTAAATATACTCTAAAGAAGCCTCCGGGAATGGTGTATATTCCTGCCGGTACATTTCACATGGGTCCAAGTGATGAGGATATCAATTATGCTTACACTGCAAGGAATAAGCAGGTTTCCATAAGTGGTTTTTGGATGGATGCAACCGAAATAACTAATAATGAATATCGCCAGTTTACCAAATGGGTAACTGATTCTATTGCAGCAAAATTATTAGGATATGTAAAGGCAGGTGGTGATGGAGTAGAATACATTGATTGGAAAAAAGCCAATACCATCAAATATAGCGATCCTGCAACAATGGAAAAGCTTGATGCAATGATAGTAACTCCGGATAATAGAATCTATGGGAGAAAAGAATTCGATGCATTGAAAATTGTTTACCATTCTGAATCATTTGATTTTAAGGAAGCCGCTAAACGTGAAAATGCTACTCTACCACGTAGTAAGTTTTTAATAAAATATGATATTCCAGTTTATCCCGATTCACTATGTTGGGTTAGGGATTTTGCATATGCTTACAATGAGCCAATGGCAAAACAATATTTCAGCCATCCTTCATTTGGTAATTATCCTGTAGTGGGAGTTACCTGGAAGCAGGCAACTGCTTTTTGTGAATGGCGGACACATATTTTGAATGCAAAATTGATTGAAAAAAATAATGCAACAGAATCGCCTTTTCGTCTTCCTACAGAAGCACAGTGGGAATATGCAGCCAGGGGCGGCAGGTCTCAATCGCCATTTCCATGGGGTGGTCCTTATCTCAGAAATAAAAAAGGATGCCTGATGGCGAACTTTAAACCGGGAAGAGGTAATTACGCAGAGGACGGTGGACTTTATACTGTGAGGGCAGATGCCTATTGGCCAAATGATGTAGGGTTATATAATATGGCCGGAAACGTAGCAGAATGGACATCTTCCTATTACTACGAAGGAAGTTATAGTTTTCAACATGATATGAACCCTGATGTGAGGTACAATGCAAAAGACCAGGATCCGCCAAGTATGAAACGCAAAGTTGTTCGTGGTGGCAGTTGGAAAGATGTAGGATTTTACTTGCAAGTAAGTACCAGGGCTTTTGAATACCAGGATACAGCCAAAGCTTATATTGGTTTCCGCTCAGTAATAGATTTACCTCCTGCTCCAGGCAAAAAAATGACCAAATAATTCAAAAGAACAAAAAATAATTTATATTATTGATTCAAACTTAATTGGTTTAAGTCTTGAATTAATCACGCAGTTTTATTTCCAAATTTTAAAAACTCCAATTTCTAAAACAACAACAATTTCATTATGATGAATTCCCAAAAAACAGTTACAGAACATGCCCGTCCAAAACGAAACTTTTTTACAGTTATAGATGTTTTGGTAAGTGCCGGTGCTGCGGTGGTTATTTTTGCGGCCTGGGCCAAACTTACCCACAAGCCATTTGCAGATACAATGCTTACATGGGGTATGTGGACAGAAACAGCCATCTTCCTGATTTACGCTGGAATAGAGTGGGTAAGACCTCAGCCACATCCACAAACTTCTGTAAATGAATCACTACCTCTTGATCTTCTTGAGCGTGCAATGAAACCACAGGTAGTGGGCAATCCTGCATTACAATCCATGGAAGATATGATGCAGAATGCTGGAATTAATCCGATAAATATGAAAAGATTGGGTGATAGTTTTCAAAGACTTGATACAACAGTTTCCCAACTAGGTGAAGTGGGAGATGTCGTAAAATCTACGAATGATTTCTCTGCTAAAACAAGAGAGGCAAATGGTGCTTTATCGAAGATGAAAGAAGCATTTGAAAATTCTGCCAATACAATGGGAAGTTTTAATGAAGCTGCTGATAGTGCAAAAGGATTTCACAACCAGGTACAGGTTTTAACTAAAAATCTCGGATCATTGAATAGTGTTTATGAACTGGAATTGAGCGAAAATAATAATCATTTAAAAGCGATGAGTGGTTTCTATGGTACTATGGCTGCTGCAAGTGCCGAAATGGTGAAAACTGTTGATGATGCAAAAGCTACGAAAGAGCAAATGAATCAGCTGGCAACTAATCTTGGCAAATTGAACCAGGTTTATGGTAGTATGTTAAGTGCTATGCAGGGAAGACAATAATTATTTGATTAAATATAAATAAGAAATACTAAAAATGGCAGGACTACCTAAAGATCCCCGGCAAAAGATGATTAATGTAATGTACCTGGTACTTACAGCAATTCTGGCCTTAAATGTTTCGAATGAGGTTATAGTTGCATTTAAAACGGTTGATAAAAGTTTACAGACTTCAAGTGGAATTGTAAGTGAATCCAACGAAACATTGTACAAATCCCTGGAAGCAAAACTCGCTGACCCCACCTCTGCTGAAAAAGCAAAAATTTGGGAACCAAAAGCAATGCAGGCTAAGAAATTATCAGATGAAATGATTGCTTACATTAACGGGTTAAAATTGGATCTCAAAAAACAAGCAGATCTTACAATGAGATGGGATGATGTCTTATCAGATAGCGTGGAAGATTATCGCGAAGATAACCTGGATGCTTCAACAAGATTATTTGAAAACGATGGAAAAGGAGAAGAGTTACGCAATAAATTGGATGCCTTTAAAGCTTCCATGCTCGCAATTGATCCGGAAATTAAGAAAAATTTTGAAAAAACATTTCCGGTAAATACCACTCCTCCTCTTTCGAGAAATGATAAACAAAAAGATTTCACACAATCTTATTTTCACATGACGCCAACAGTGGCTGCTTTGACAATGCTTAGCATGTTCCAGAGTAATGTGAAAAATGCAGAAAATGAAATAGTAACATATTGTCACAACCAGATTGGTGCTGTGAAAGTTATTTATGATCAGTTTGCAGCATTAGTGGGACAAAGTTCCAATTATGTGATGCCCGGCCAAAAAGTGGAAATCACTGCAGGTGTGGGAGCATACAGCAAACAGGCGCAACCCCAAATATCTATTAATGGTGCTTCTTCACCAATAGATGCAGATGGCAGAGCTACATACACTGTTACTGCAAGCGGTGCAGGTAGTCGTACAGTTCCTGTGAATGTTACTTATACCAAACCCGATGGCACTAAAGAATCAAAATCATTCAATGTTCAATATACTGTAGGAACACCAGGTGGAGCTGCAGTAATGTTGGACAAAATGAATGTATTTTATATTGGTGTTGAAAATCCTGTAACGATTTCTTCAGGTACTGGTTGGGATAAAACAAAGGTTTCAATGTCAGGTGGTTCCATTACACCAGCAGGTGGAGCTGGTAAATTTAACGTGAAAGTTTCAACGCCAGGAGCTGCTGCTTCAATTACAGTAAATGCAGATGGTAAAGCAAGTACGTATGAATTTAGGGTTAAAACAATTCCTCCTCCTGTATTTATGATTGGTGACAAAGAAGGCGGAAGAATGACTTCTGTAAGTTTTAAAAATCAAAATTCGGCAAGGGCAGAATTAAAGAATTTTGATTTTGCTTATCGGTATAGCCTAGTTGGTGCAACAGTATATTTTTCCGGTGCTAATTTCCCCAGTCCTCAAACAGCACAGATCACGGGTGGTAGTTTGGCAGGTATTGCTTCTTATTTAGCAAAATGTATTCCCGGAACTTCCGTATCTTTTGAAAATATTAGGGTACAGGGACCTGGAGCACCGATAACTTCTATATCTGCAACCAGTTTTGTTCTGTATTAATAAAAAAGTATAAGATTATTATGAAAACAATTATTGTAAAATGTCTGATGCTTTGTTTTTGTTTTGGCATTCTGTGTAATTCAGCAGATGCTCAGACTAAAAAGAAGAAGCGTACTGTACAAAAAAGAACAGCACAAAAAACGAACAATGCAAATACGGCCAATAGTTTAAATGCTGTTGCGGTTCAGGATACAACTCCGCCGCCTGTGGTCATTGATAGTTTGCCTTTTCCACAGGTAAAGAAATCCTTGCGTTCTAATACTGCAGTTACAGGATACAATAGTAAAATAACTGACAAAGTTCCTTTGGCTTATGAGGATTTAAGAGAAAGCGATGCAGTCTACAGGCAAAAATTGTGGCGTGATATCGACACAAGAGAGAAACTTAATTTGCCATTCAGGTATTCCGCAGATGAGGACAATGGCAACCAGCGCTTTATTTCTATTTTATTCAAAGCGATACAGGATGGTGATGTTACCGCATTTAGTAGTATCGATGACAGATTTACAACACCGTTGACCATTGCCGAAGTTGCGAAGAGTGTTTCGGGTGGTAGTGTAACTGTACCTATATTTGATACTTTAGGAAACGTGGAGAGTTATAAGACCACCACTTTGGAGGTAAACCTTGACTCTTTCTATAAGTTTAGAATAAAGGAAGAAGTTATTTTTGATAAAGAAAGTTCACGTTTGTTCTGGAGAATCTTAGGCATTGCGCCAATAAAGAGTTTGATTACTTCAGAAGGTGTAAACCTTGGAGAAACTCCTATATTTTGGGTATATTATCCTGATTTAAGACCGACTTTTGCAAAATATGAAGCCTTTAACGGGAAAAATTTAGGTGCACGTATGACATGGGAAGAACTTTTTGAACTTAGAATGTTTTATGGACGTATTGTAAAAAGTTCTATGGATAATCCATATGACCAATATCTTCAGAATATGCAAGGATTGCAAGACAAATCACTTAGGCAGTTAAGAGCAGGAGAAGATATTAAAAATAAGATCTTCAACTACGAACAGAATCTTTGGAGTTATTAATTATTTCATTTGAGTAATATTTCTGGTTATTAAAAAGCCCATCTTTTAGATGGGTTTTTTAATTGGTACTCCTTCCTGGAAGGACTATTAGCAAATTTTTGGTAAAAGTTATAGTATTGGTAAGTTGCTGAAACGGAGAAATTTAATTTAATGTTATGGAATACTAATATTTATGGTGATTCTAAAGCTGGCAGAATCGCGTAATGATCATCCTATTTTTCAATATCAAGCGTGTATCTGTTTGAAGGGATATGTTACAAACTTCATTAAATAATACAATTAAAAAACCCATCGAAAGGATGGGTTTATAATTATATTAAGATGCTTACAATCAGCCCTGGTTGATATACTATGATCTTAATGCTAGATTATCAACATGGCATCGCCATAGCTGAAGAACCTGTATTTATCTTTAATTGCTTTTTTGTATGCTTCCATCATCAAATCGTAACCTGCAAATGCACAAGCCATTATCAAAAGACTTGTTTTGGGTAAATGAAAATTAGTAATTAGAGAATCAGCAATATTAAAATTGTAAGGAGGATGTATAAAATGATTTGTCCACCCTTCCGATGGTTTTAATAACTTTTGGGCAGTAAATGAAGTTTCCATTGCACGCATAGTAGTGGTGCCGACTGAACAAATTCTGTGGCCTGTTTCTTTGGCTTTGTTAACCACTTTACAAGCTTCTTCACCAATATGATAATATTCTGCGTCCATTTTGTGCTTGCTTAGATCTTCCACTTCTATTGGTCTGAAAGTGCCAAGTCCTGTGTGAAGCGTAACCTCAGCGAATTTCACGCCCTTGATTTCCAATCTTTTTATCAATTCTGGACTAAAATGTAATCCGGCAGTTGGAGCAGCTACTGCACCTTCGTGCTTGGCGTATACGGTCTGGTATCTTTCTGTATCTTCCTCATCCGGTTGACGCTTGATGTATTTGGGTAGCGGAGTTTCACCCATTAAATGTAATAATGTACGGAAATCCTCTTCAGATCCCTCCCACATAAAACGGATTGTCCTTCCCCGGCTGGTTGTATTATCAATTACTTCGGCTACCAATTCATCGTTCTCACCAAAATATAATTTATTACCCACACGGATCTTACGTGCCGGATCTACGATTACATCCCAGAGCCTGTTTGCCCTGTTAAGTTCCCTTAATAAAAAAACTTCAATTTTTGCGCCTGTTTTTTCTTTGCGGCCATACATTCTTGCAGGGAACACTTTTGTATTATTTACTACAAAAACATCTTTGTCATCATAGTATTCAAGGATGTCTTTAAAATGCTTGTTTTCTATTTTCCCTGTAGCTCTTTCGATAACCATCAAACGACTGTCTTCACGTCTTTTTGTTGGATTCTGAGCAATTAAGTTGAGAGGAAGGTCAAATTTAAATTGACTTAATTTCATGTGACATTTGGGTTTAAATTGTTAGGTCACACGCCATTACTGCTTTAGGCAGGAGATACGTACCCTTTTCAGGGCCACTTATCATGTTACGGCATGATTTTAAAAGGCTGCGAAGGTAAGATTTTTTTCTAAATATTTTGACACTTTTTTATTATCTTAAGATCCTATCAAATGTGATTTCAATTTCATTGGCAATATTTCAGCTATAATCCTGGTAATAAAAATATATTTAC
>JBDTEF010000015.1:0-2894 GCA_039922615.1 Ginsengibacter sp. | reverse complement strand
TAAAATTCAAATGCTGAATGCCGGCATCATACAACCCGATCGGCGTACCCAGGATAACGTCTGCAGTCTTGAATAATTTGTCTTCATTATAGGCACGTAATTTTTTAATTTCTAAGCGAATACTTTTAACTTCCTTAAACAAAAGATTTCGTTGTTCTCTTTCTGATTTTCCAAAACTGCGTTTGTATTTCAGCGCCATCTTCCTGAATTCCTCCGCCCTGATTTTTAGTTGTTTAATCTCTTTCTGTTCTCTGCCACCAGAAAGTTTTCCTTCAGGCGTATGGGAAAAAACTATTTCATCCACTTTACTACTGTTTCCTAAACGCAAAATATTTACATTTTTATTGATCAGTCCACGGGCTATGTGATCCACAGCAGCATTGGATGGTGCGGATACCAATATCTTTTCACCAGCACTGATTAATTGAATAATTCCTTCGATAAGAGTTGTCGTTTTACCAGTGCCCGGCGGTCCGTGAATGATTGTTACCAATGGATTATTGACAATGCCTTCAACCGCATTTTGCTGACTTTCATTTAACCGGCTATTATTAAAAGAAAGTGATTGATTATTTTCCTGGGATACTGATGCAGCGTGTATTTCATCTCCATGAAAATATTTAAATAACGAAAACAAGGAAGAATCTTCCAGGTTCCTTAAAACGGTTTTCATGATGGTTGTAGTACGATGATCGGGCGCCAATTTTATTCCTACACCTTCTTCTTCTATCCAGTCCGGAAAATCGGGAGCAAAAAGTCTGAATTCACCATTTCTACCTTCAAGGTTCAAAAGAATTCCTTTCACAGGAACTTCATCTCCATAAAAACATTCTATGGCTGCGCCATCCTTAAAAAAATTTGTTTCTACAGGGAAAATAAGGTGGAACGTGATTTCAGGATAATCAGCATAGCCGAAATTTTTGCGTGATACAGAAATCGGGTGTAATGCCAAACCCTCTGCTTTCAATAATTTAAGGGAATGTTTTCCGCTTAATCCAAACCGTTGATTTTGTTCTTTTTCCTCCAGGTCAACAGCTTGCAGCAATTTAATATTAATTGGATGGGTAACTGCCATAGAGTGAAAATAAGCAGAAGAATTTTAATTATTGCCGGGTTTAAAATTTCAGGATGATTGAAAAAGAAGAGCATTCATAAAATAAAATAAAAAGCGAGCAATTAATGCCATAAATATTCCAAAATCATAAAGGACTTAAATGAATAATTTATTAATTTATATAATGAATTTTCTTTAATAAAAATACTGACAATACCGCAAAGCTAAACCTGGAGCGCGTTTCAAAAGTTGCCGGAATAAATTAAATTTTAATTTATAATTTGATAATTAGTTCTAATATTGAGAAACAGGAAAAATTACAGAATCGCCCAATTGATGGAATGCATTTTTGTAAAATAGTTTCGATGCTTAAAAATATTTTTCGATAAAAAATTGCTGACTCAATCACCATACCGGACCTATGCAGACAAATAAAAACCTGCTCTATTATTTATTATCCATTGGCATTTTCCTTTTGCTAAAACTCGGGTACACTTTTGCAGATAATAATTCTTTATTCTTCTTATTAAAACCGACCGATAAATTAGTGAGTTTTTTGACCGGTTCTTCGTCCGTTTATCTTGTATCAAATGGATATTACAATGATAAACTAAACATCTTGATTGACAAATCCTGTTCAGGTTTCAATTTCTGGATTTTGTGTTTTCTTGTTTTTACTTATTTAACCATACAATATCTCGATAAGCCAATACATAAAATACTAAGCATTCCGGCAGCTTTATTTAGTGCTTATTGTGTAACTATTTTTGTGAACACTTCGCGGATTTATGCGTCAATTATTGTTCAACATCAGACAAAAAATATACTCTTAATTTACCAGCCATTAATACATGAAGCGGTAGGCATCATCACCAATCTGTCGTTCCTTATTTTGGCTTTTTACCTGCTGGAAAAAATTTTAACCAACATACTGCACCATGAGAAACTTGCTTAATCCCAAATGGCTTTTTATCATTAATACACTACCAATAATAGTATTGTTTATACTTTTCTATGGTCAATTCAATATCATCAAAACCTTATTAGATGAAGACACCATTTACCTTTGGAAATGTTTTAGCTGGATATTAGGCATTTTGGGATTGTTGAATTTTGCTTATGCCATTTTTCTGACCAGCAAAAAGCAGCTCGTCTCTGTTTGGTATGGTATAATTGCTTTGCTGCTTTACATTCCAATCATTTACGTGTATTATTTTAATGCAGATAAAATCATCCCTTTTTCTGTGCCGCAGTGGATGATTTCAGGTAATATCTTTTTTTATGTGGGCACATTTTTGATGCCAACACTCGCCTATTCTATATTCATATTGATTGCTCAGCTCACACCGCCAAATAAAGAGCAAACAGCATGGAAAAATTTTTTAATTGCTATTGCTATTCCTGTATTGGGCTACCTGTTTTCTCAAATCGCTTTTCCTTTATGGCGGCATGTAAATTCAAATTATGTTTTACACGGTTCATTAATCCTAATAATCGTTGCTACACTGGTTTTCCTCTTTTTCCTGGTCAGGGGCATTTATATTGTTGCCACTAAAAAAGCAGTGCTTTGGCAGAAGTATCAATTGGCCTGGAAAATTCCTATTGCGATAGTTCTTCCTTTACTGGGATTGGCCGTCAACAACGGTTATTTATTGGGCGGATTAGGCAATGACAGAACCATTTTTGGTGATTTTAATCAATTTTGGTTTTATGCCCTGGCGGTGGTTAATGGAATTTTATTGTGTCTGCCAAATACAGACAATAAATTGTACAGACTGATTCTATTTATTGCGCGCAGCATCACATTCGCATTCACTTTTTATTTCTTTATGGTGTTTCT
>JBDTEF010000014.1:0-8262 GCA_039922615.1 Ginsengibacter sp. | reverse complement strand
TTGAGCAATTGATGTTTTACTCATCAGCAGCAAAATCGAAATAACTGTGAAAATTGAAAGATATTTAATAATTGTATTCATAAAAATTATTTAAAAAAATAGAACATTCAGTTATAAATGGCCTATTAGAAATGTTTATCACACTGCTTCAAATGACCAATAGCTATTCCACAAATGTTATTTACGTAAAATTGCTTAACAGAGATTAATTGTGAATTTTATGAAATATTGTAGAATCGATAGCTGGTCTTAAACTAAATCGCCTCTCTCAATCTTACCAACTTTTCCAATAAATTTTCCAACAAATCCAATTTCAACATGTTTGCGCCATCACTTTTTGCACACGATGGATCAGGATGTGTTTCTATAAACAATCCATCAGAACCCACAGCTATAGCGGCTTTGGCAATAGTTTCTATCATTTGCGGATTACCGCCTGTAACACTACCCAGGTTCGGTTGTTGCAAACTGTGCGTACAATCCATAATGACAGGCACTTCGTTTTTTTGCATGATAGGAATATTGCGATAATCTACAATTAACTCTGTATAACCGAAAGAATTCCCTCTTTCTGTAAGCATCACTTTTTCATTTCCTTCATTTCTTATTTTCTCTACGGCAAATTTCATGGACTCTCCATTGAGAAATTGCCCTTTTTTTACATTTACTATTTTCCCGGTTTTGGCTGCAGCCACCAGGAGATCAGTTTGCCGGCAGAGAAAAGCCGGGATTTGCAGCACATCAGCATATTCAGCTGCCATAGCGGCTTCCTCATGCGCATGAATATCTGTCACAGTCGGTAATTGATAATGGTTACCTACTTTTTGTAAGATTTGCAATGCTTTTTCATCGCCTAATCCCATAAATGAATTAGTGCTCGTACGGTTGGCTTTGCGATAAGAGGATTTAAAAATGTAGGGAATCCCCAATTTCTTACAAATTGTTGACACTTTTTCAGCCACTTCAAATACTAAATCTTCACTCTCGATTACACATGGACCTGCTAATAAAAAGAAATTATTTTTATTGTATTGCTGGTTTGAAAAAAGTTCTGATAAAAAAGACGTCATATTAATTGATAATTGATAATGGATAATGGATAATGGATAATGGGATCCGTAATCCGTAATTCGTAATTTTTAATTGGTTTATACTCTCGCTTTCCAGGCTATCTCAGGTGCATTATTTTTCATACCTAAATAGCGTGACAGCATGAAAAAATAATCGCTCAACCTATTTACATATTTTATGATCAGCGGTGAAATAGTTTGTTCTTCCTCCTGCACTTTTACAATGCATCTTTCCGCACGACGGCAAACCGTTCTTGCAACGTGTGTAAATGAAACGACCGGATGACCGCCCGGCAAAATAAAATTTTTCATCATGGGCAACTGAGCATCCATTTCATCCATTTCTTTTTCCAATAATTGGATGTCGCTCTCATGCAAATCGGGTATCCGCATCTTAGTTTCTTTCTGTGGATCGCATGCCAATTCTGACCCGATGGTAAATAACCTATCCTGAATTTCCTTTAAAATAATTTTAGTATGTTCATCGTCACAATGATCAAACACTACGCCCACAAAGCAATTGAGCTCATCAATGGTGCCATAAGCATCAATCCTGGGGCTGCTTTTTAAAACTTTAGTACCACCAATCAAACTTGTTTTACCTGCATCTCCCGTCTTGGTATATATTTTCATTGCCATAATCGTAGAATTTTTTATTTGAGCGCAAATTTACTTAAATCCGCTTGCTTTAAAAGTTAGCATTTAATTGTTGAATCAAAATTGTCAGAGCGATTCATAATTGTATCTCATAATCCTTGTTCTTAAAATTTTGAAATGTGCACAAATGAATAAAATAATTATGTTCTCGGATTTAGGAAAATAGAATTATATCAACAAATTTACTACATGTTGAATGGGAAAAGTTTCCCGATCATGTTGATTAACTATACAAATTAGGAATTACTTTTTTTTGTGTGGGTTCATCTGTCTCAATGATTCCGTCCAGTAACCGGATAATGCGATGCGCATAATTGGCGATATCCTCTTCGTGGGTTACCAAAATTACTGTATTGCCGTCGGCTTGGATTTTATCAAAAATGTGCATGATCTCCACAGATGTTTTTGAATCAAGATTACCCGTGGGTTCATCCGCAAGGATGATAGAAGGATTATTTACCAGTGCCCGGGCAATGGCAACACGTTGGTTTTGTCCACCCGAAAGTTCATTTGGTTTGTGGTGACTTCTGTCAGCAAGTCCTACACGATCCAGCATTTCCAATGCTCTTTCTGTGCGTTCCTTTTTTGCAGTACCATTATAAATAAGTGGTAATGCAACGTTTTCTGCGGCGGTGAGGCGGGGTAACAGGTTAAACTGCTGAAATACAAATCCTATTTCTTTATTACGAACTTCAGCCAGGGCATCATCTTCCATTTTACTTACATCAGACCCATTTAAAAAATAGTGGCCTCCGGTAGGAGAGTCCAGGCAACCCAGGATATTCATTAAAGTAGATTTTCCACTTCCGCTTGGTCCCATTAGCGCTACATATTCTTCCTTAAAGATATCAAGAGAAATACCTTTTAGTACCTTTAATTCCTGCCTTCCGAGGTAATAACTTTTCTGAATATTATCCAAATCTATAATCGACGACATCTTTTTACCAGGTTTTTATTTGATAACTTTTCTTTAAAATTTTTATGAAAGGTCCGGGGTATATGGTTTTGCAGGTTTATCTATATAAAAAAACTAAACTTCGAAAAGTCTTAAATCATCATAGTGCAAGGCCAGGGCAAATATAGCTTGTTTCCTATTTACAGGGAAGGTCAACAAATACCACTCATCCTTTTTTAATAATCCATTTAAATCCCTGAATTTTTTGAAAATATCATTATGGTAAATAATAATTGAATAATGCAGCTAACTCTTAGTTTTGCAAAAAAAAGAACTTATACCTGTTTATGTCCTTCCTTTCCCGATTTAAAGCGATTAAAATATTCATATTTGATATGGATGGCGTCCTGACTGATGGCAGCCTGGTGGTGACAGAAAATGATTGGATACGAAGTATGTTTGTAAGGGACGGTTATGCCATTCAATACGCTGTAAAAATGGGATTTCATATTGCCATAATATCCGGGAGTGATTCTCCTGCTGTAAGTCAAAGATTGAAGAAATTAGGTGTGAAGGATGTTTTTATGAATGTAAAAGACAAAGCGTCTTTTTTAAAATCGTATGCTGCTGATAAAAATTTTATGCTTGATGAAATACTTTTTATGGGTGACGACGTGCCTGATTATTCTTGTATGAAAGTGGTAGGTTTTGCTGCCTGTCCGGCAGATGCAATACCCGAAATTAAATCAATCGCCGATTATATATCGCCTTATGCCGGCGGTAAAGGTTGCGTGAGAGACGTCATAGAAAAGGTTTTAAAATTAAATAATAAATGGAGTGTGGAAACTTCGGTAACCTCTACTTAATAAATGGTTTATTTGCATTCTTCTTTTCTATAAATAATATATATCCAAACAATAAAGATTTCCCTAAACCAGTCTTACAAAAATGAATTCAGTTATTGCATTTTTTAAATTGATAAGATGGCCAAACCTGGTTTTTATTGTGTTGACCCAATTTATTTTTAGGTTCTCCATTCTGCCATTTGTTTATCAAAAAGCAGATCCGGGTTATGAATCGATCAAATTAAATCATTCGCTTTTTATTTTGTTGGTGATAGCTTCGGTTTGCATCGCTGCTGCAGGTTATATCATCAACGATTATTTTGATGTAAATATTGACCAGATAAATAAGGCAGGTAAGGTAATTGTAGGCAATTTCATTCGCAAAAGATCAGCCATACTCTTACATGCATTGCTTTCCCTGGTTGGTTTTGCGCTTAGTTTGTATGTGGGGAAACAACTTCACAATTATTACATTCCTTTTTTCAACCTGGTGGCTATTTTGGCGCTATTATTTTACTCAACTACATTCAAAAAAAAGTTGTTGGTTGGTAACATCATCATTTCTTTATTGACGGCATGGGTAATTGTAATATTGGCTTTAGCAGAATTCAGGTTCCGGATTTCTTCCAGCGATGTCGTATGGCAGGAGCTAATTAAAATAACCATTATATACGCCGGTTTTGCCTTTATCATTTCTTTGATAAGGGAAGTAATAAAAGATATGGAAGATGTGCGCGGAGATATCAGGTATGGCTGCACTACGATGCCTATTTTATGGGGATTACAAGTGTCTAAAATGTTTATAGCAGTATGGATCATTGTGCTGGCTTCCTCGGTCACTGCGATTCAGTTTTATGCCTTACAATTGAGAATTTGGGTCCCGGGAATTTATTGTTTGTTTTTTATCATCGCTCCATTGATCTGGGTACTTTTTCATTTATATAAAGCGAAAACTTCCAAACAATTTCATCAATTAAGCACTGTGGTGAAGTTAATAATGCTTTCCGGAATACTTTCAATGGTATTTTTTAAATTTTTCAGGTAAATGAAAGAAATAATTTTGGCTTCCGCTTCACCGAGAAGAAAGCAATTGTTGGATTTAGCAGCAATTCCATGCAAAGTAATTCCCGCAAATATAGAAGAGTCTTACCCTCCAGGACTAACACCTGAAAAAATAGCAGAACATATTGCTACTGAGAAAGCACTTTTTATCCGGGAAATATTAGCGCCTAACAGCCATGATAATACGATTTTATCTGCTGATACAATTGTGGTTTTAGGTGATGAAATTATTGGAAAGCCATTGGACAGAAATGATGCAATTAAAATCCTGGCTAAATTATCAGGCAATGAACACAAAGTAATTACAGGTGTGTGCTTATTAAATAATGCTAAAAAATACATTTTCTCCGAGACAACATTTGTTCAGTTCAATCGGCTTACCCAGGAGCAGATAGAATTTTATGTGGATAAATTTAAACCATTTGATAAAGCGGGCGCATACGCCATACAGGAATGGATAGGCGCAATTGGTATTCAATCTATCAGGGGAGATTTTTACAATGTGATGGGGCTGCCTATCAACAGGATAGTAAAAGAACTTAATAAGTTGTAGGCTCATAGCTCAAAACCCAAGGCCAGGCTTTTTACTAAAGATGGTAAAAGCTCAGGTCGTTCTCCAGGACAATTTCAAAAAAAATCATTATCTTCCTTTGTCAAAATGAAACACGGATGAAAGAAGATCTGCTGCAATACATTTGGAAGTTTCAACTCTTCAATAAAAGTGAGTTGGATTGCACGAATGGTGACAGTATTTTGATCATTCAACCCGGCATTCACAATTCAAATCAGGGACCTGATTTTCTCCAGGGAAAAGTAAAGATTGACAATACAATTTGGGTAGGAAATATTGAGATTCACATCCATTCTTCTCATTGGAATCAACACCAACATTCCAGTGATGCCAATTATCAAAATGTAATACTCCATGTAGTTTGGCATCACGATGTGGAAATAAGAGACAGGTCCGGGAAAAACCTGCCTACACTTGAATTGCAATCGAGAGTATCCAATTTTCTCCTGGCAAAATACCGGCAATTAATGCAAAATCCCGTTTTCATTCCATGTGAAGACCAGGTGGCAGCTGTGGGTGAATTAATCATTGAAAACTGGAAGCAAAGGCTGGCAGCAGAAAGATTAATTGGCAAAGCAGAAAAAGTGTTGGCGTTGCACCAGGCATCAGGATTACATTGGGAAGAAACATGCTGGCAGCTCATCGCAGCCAATTTTGGCTTAAAGATTAATAGTGAATTTTTTCTCAAAATTGCGCATTCATTACCGTTATCAATTATTTCAAAACACCGTCATAACATTATCCAGGTAGAAGCACTGCTAATGGGCCAGGCAGGATTATTAAGTGATCATTTTAATGATAAATATGCTTCTATGTTACAAAGGGAATATACTTTTTACCAGAAAAAATATTCCCTCAATCCTGTATCCGGACAACTTTTATTTTTAAGGATGCGACCTGCCAATTTTCCTACAATCAGGCTCGCACAATTGGCCATGTTATTGGTAAAAAGTAATCATTTATTTTCTATTGTAAAAGAATCTGCATCTGTCATTGAGGTTAGTCAATTATTCCAAATTTGTGCAAATGATTATTGGCATTATCATTATGTGCTTGATGTTGACTCTGGCTATAAAATGAAGGAGTTAGGCAAACAAATGATCGATAATATAGTGATCAATACCATTATACCCCTACTATTTGCATATGGATTGTACCACAATGAAGAGAAGTATAAAGTAAAGGCACTTGTCTGGCTTCAGCAGATTTCCGCTGAAAAAAATACAATCACCAAAGGATTTGAAAAGATTGGCTTCACCAATAAAAATGCGCTTGATTCACAGGCTTACCTCCATTTGAAGAAAGAATATTGCGATAAGAAAAAATGCCTTGAATGTGCGATTGGCAATTCAATATTAAAAAAGGAAGCCTGATTGATTTCAAGGCAGGGATCTTCCTGTTCATAATGTTAATATTAGCCCCACTTATAACTAATTGCCAATTCAATATCAGGGTGAATGCTTTTGACCACCGGGCAATTATCACCGGTTCTTTGCAAAATTTCTTTTTCCTGGTCACTGCCAATTCCCGGAAGTGAAACGGCTACTTCAATTTTGGCAATCCTTCGCGGACTGGAAGCCATGTGTTTTGTTACTGCGGCCTTTGCATTGGTAATATCTATGTCCATTGTATCAGCTTTGATACCCATGGTGGTGAGCATGCAGGTGGCAAGAGCCACGCACAATAAATCGGTAGGAGAGAATCTTTCTCCTTTGCCCATATTATCTGTAGGGGCGTCAGTCTCAATTTGTGAATTGCTTTGAATGTGTTTTGCCTCGCACCTGAGGTTTCCTGAATAAATGATTTCAGCCGTCATTATTTGATTATTTTGTATAAATTTACAGTACTAATCTCAATATTTGCAAATGCGCACCTTATTTTTCCTATTTATAGCCACAGTTCTATCTTCTACAGTTTTTGCACAGGACAATAAAAGCAGGACAAAAGAACAAAAAAAAGAGTATGTCCAACAATTGGCCTTGCAGGAAGAGGAAGGTATTATCACTTTTAGAAAAAGTTACAATTTCGGTGTAAAATTAGCCAGTGATGGTTATGGGATATCATTTGAAATTGGAAGAGCCAGGACTGATAAAAAATCTATGTTGTACCAGGTAGAATTTGGCGAAAAAAAAAGCAGCAAGGAAATAAAGCAGCAATTTAATTTTAATCAGCCTTTCATTTATGGAAAAGAAAATTTTGTGTATCCATTAAAACTGGGGATTCAACAACAAATTCTACTCGGAAATAAATCAAATAAAAATGGCGTCAATGTAACGGCCAATTATGGTGGTGGAGCTACATTGGCACTTATACGGCCCTATTATATTCAAATTGTTTTGCCAAACGGACTTACTTACGTAAAATATACTGCGCTTGATAGTACTAATTTTCTTCATGGCGATTTGCTTGCCGGACCACCAATCAGTAAAGGTTGGAATGAGCTAAAAGTGAATCCGGGCCTTTATGCGAAAACATCACTTCGGTTTGATTACGGCATTTATAATGACCTTGTTTCTGCAATAGAAGTAGGTATTGCCGGTGAATACTATAGTAAGCCAATCCATCAAATGGTGCTTAATGATGGCAAATCATTCTTTTTTTCTGGATATGTCACTGTGCTTTTTGGAAAGCGGAAATAATATATTTTACCATAACTTATTCCAGGTATTTATTCACCTAACTTTAGCCAAGAGAATAAGAGAAATGTTCAGGTTTTTGTATAGTTAAATTGATAAAATTTAATTTTGTTATTGGTGAAAAATTGAATTTTACCCATACTGATTTTGGATATTTTTATAAATTTTGGCGAAATAAAATATTTATTTTAGAAACTTATCTGGATGAGAAAAATTGTCTGTTTACTATCTTTTATCTATGTCTCTTTTACTTTACGAGCTCAATATAAATGGACAAACCTGGACTCATTGTACCAGCCATTAATTTCCTCATTTCATCTGTACAAATCAACTGATTCGGTTGATGGAAAACCCAATGTAATGTATTATGCAATCGCCGGTTTGAAAGATAAAAAGCTAAATTTTACGGTTGATACTTCTAAAAACAGGAGGTTAACACCAACCCAGTTTTATGAAAAAAATAAATCTCCGTTGCTGGTTGTAAATGGCTCTTTTTTTTCTTTTGCTACCAATCAAAATTTGAATG
>JBDTEF010000013.1:0-2548 GCA_039922615.1 Ginsengibacter sp. | reverse complement strand
CACTGGTGAAGGAACTGACTCAATTGATGAATGGTGCAATAACGCTGGAGAGTACTCCCGGTAGTTCCACTCGTTTTATCGTGGAAATACCATTGGAGAAAGTGGAGACTCAACAATTATCAACAGGTATTAAACCTGCATTGGCTGAACCAGGAAAACAAATAAGAACAGATAATGATGAAGCCCCTTTGCTGATGATCGTTGAGGACAACGATGAACTCCGCTCTTTTATTACCGAAAGTATGCAGCAATATTACCGGGTAATTGAGGCAGCTGATGGTTTAAAAGCCTGGGATATTATTTTAGATGAATTACCTGATGTAATTATTAGTGATGTAATGATGCCGGGACAGGATGGCTTTGATCTTTGCCACCTATGTAAAAACGATAATCGTACTGCCCATATCGGATTTATTTTGCTCACGTCCAAATCATCGCATGAATCCATGCTACAAGGATTGAAAACCGGTGCTGATGATTACATCACGAAACCTTTTAACCAGAATGAATTGGAATTGCGTATTGTTAACCTATTACAATTACAGCAAAAAACAAGGCAACACTTGCAGGAGCAAATTATTGTGACTAAGCCCCAGAATACAGAACCTGTAATTTCTGATTCTTTTTTAATCCAATTATACAAAGAAATTGATGCCAAAATTGACGATGCTGAATTAGGCGTAGATTACTTGTGCAAAGTAATGGCCATGAGCCGGAGCACCCTCAACAGGAAACTAAAAGCCTTATTGGATATTTCAACGAATGATCTCATCAGGCAATATCGCCTGAAAAGTGCAACAGCACTCATGCTTGGCGGTCAGGATATAACGACTGCCGCTTATAGTGTTGGTTTTAGCAGTCCCTCTTATTTTTCCCAATGTTTTAAAGAACAATACGGAGTAACTCCGTCGGAATACTTATCAAAACAGAAATGATCCAAAATTGATAGTATTTGAACTGTTTCTTATAGTTATCATTTAACCGTAGGCATTTTTCACTTTAAGAAAGAATCTCCCATTTTTTCACCAGAAAAAATTGAACCAAATTTTATAGTTTTTGAGCTGATACTTATAGCCCCTGGCTATGATTGTAAAGTACTTTTGGGATGTAATAATAGTTACTTTTTATAAACCATTTCTTCCCATACTTAAAACTTTAAAACATGCAAACGAATTTAAAATCAATTATCACAGCGGCTTTATTCACAACATTGTTTATGAATAATTCTATTGCTCAAAACGTGAATGCTATATCATCAAATGATATGGTTCTTGCAAAAAATGAAAATGTTTCTGTAAATACTTCCAAAGTATACAGAACGACGACTTCAAATATCACGGATCCTATAAATGTCCGGGTAGCCAATAAATTTTCTGAACTATTTCCAGAGGCTCAGAATGAGCAATGGGCCGTAGATGGTAAAGGATATTGGGTTTCATTTACCAATGAAGGACAAAAATTAAGAGCAGGCTTTACCAATAATGGATTATTGAATTATACCATTAAAGATTGCAACCGGGATCAATTGTCAGCAAAGTTAAACAATTATATTGCAAAGAATTATGTAGGCTACCATCTTTTGAATGGTATTGAAATAAATACGAATGGTGAAAAAACTCAACAGGCTATTATCGAAAACGAATCAGGGTATGTTACCTTAAAATCTGCAAAAGATGCCATCCAGGTTATGCAAAAAATGCAAAAGGCAAACTAATTCCACTTACATTTTAAAAATTTTTCTTTAAATCATTTAATCCTTCACGGATTTAATTTCTAAAGCCCTCATGTTTATACGGAGGGCTTTTACAATATTTGACTAATAAAGCAAAAAATAAATATATTTCAAAACAAAAATTTTCCTATTTAACAAATGGCAAGCTTACTTATTTCCCTTAAAATAACCCAACTCACTTAATATTCCCCTGGTAATTTTTAACGAGACAGAATCGATATTGGTATTTTTATCCTGTGATTTTACTAACGTTGAGAAAAAATAAACGTGGATATTTTCTTCGACCCAACCCAGAACCCATCCAATTGTATTATTTTTTTCATCTGTGCCGCTGCCCGTAACATAATAGTATTTATAGAGCGTATTATCTTCCTGTTTCATTAAGGTTCTCACATTTTGCTGAGCATATTTCGAAAAAGGAAGTTTATCAAAATATAACCGGTACATAAGTCCTAATTGCTCATCAGGAGATATTTTTAAATTGTTGTTAAGCCAAAAAGAATCAATAGCCCCGGATAAATTTTTATTTCCATACTGCAATGAATCTATAGAGCGCTGTAATGTATCTTTCCCCACAAGTCTCGCCACCTCCTGGAAAAAAGGTGTGGAAGAATTTTTAAAAGCATCAATAAGTGTAAGACTCGTATTACCTATTGATATTGGGGTTTTACTATCTACAATTTTGCCGGTTTCCAGGCCTACAAGGGAATTAATTACTTTAAATGAAGTTCCCGGAGTTACACGTTGCGTATCCATCAGCATATTGTAAACCGTTACATTACCTGATTGATTATTGAGCAAAGTAAAATTTCCTGT
>JBDTEF010000012.1:0-7441 GCA_039922615.1 Ginsengibacter sp. | reverse complement strand
TGCTCAAGCAAACGATTAAAAAAAGTACTTTTGCCTACATTTGGCCTGCCGGTAATTGCTACGGTATATGACATAAAAAAAATCTTTTATTTTTGATAAAATGTAAAAATGTACACTATTTAATAGGCAAGTTTTATTCTGAAGTTTTTAATATATGCTTATAAAATATGGGGCATTATTAACTTCTACGTTTTTTACATTTTGCAAATAACGTTTATTTTAATTGATTGAGCCGGATTCATCAATATTACTGCTCATACTTCATTCGATTTAACACTTTTTGGATTAAATTATTTGACTAAAAATAAATTCAATTCTGTCTACCTGCTTTTCAGATTTCAACTTCTCTTACCTTTGAACGATGAATTTTATTCAAGAAAGACATTGTATATTGCTTCCCCAATTTACTAGAAGAAAAAAAAAATTCCTTCGGTTTATATTTATCCCATTTAAAGATCAATCAAATCTAATTTCCTTCTAAATGGTGATAAGCAATTTAAACGACAATGATTTTATGCCAACAAACTACCCAAATGTAGAAATCAATAGTTCAAACAATTCTTACAAAATAAATGTGAACATTTGGAATGAAATCAATTTACAAAAGTCTTTCAATTCATTCCAGTTTTAAAGATCTAAACAAAAATCGAATAATAATTTTATGATTACCTATAACTGGCAACCCATTAAAGAATATGAAGAAATCAAATTTGACATTTTTGAAGGCACAGCAAAAATCACGATTAACAGACCACGGTATTACAACGCTTTTACCCCTAAAACGGTGATGGAAATGATTGAAGCGATGGACATTTGTAAGGAAAGGCAAGACATTGCAGTGGTGGTTTTGACGGGAGAAGGCGACAAGGCTTTTTGCTCAGGCGGAGATCAAAATGTAAAAGGAATTGGTGGCTATATAGGTGAAGATGGTGTCCCAAGATTAAATGTATTGGACTTACATAAGAAGATCCGCAGTCTGCCAAAACCTGTAATAGCGATGGTAAATGGGTATGCGATCGGCGGTGGGCATGTGTTACATGTTGTTTGTGATCTTACGATCGCCAGCGAGGATGCAAGATTTGGACAGACGGGTCCTAAGGTTGGGAGTTTTGATGCAGGCTTTGGAAGTTCCTATCTTGCACGACATGTAGGTCAAAAAAAGGCAAGAGAAATATGGTTTTTATGTAACCAATACACAGCCAAAGAAGCCGAAGACATGGGCATGGTCAACAAAGTAGTTCCTTTCGATGAATTGGAAAATACTACCATAGAATGGAGTAAAATAATTCAAAAACGGAGCCCAATGGCATTGAGAATGATCAAACGCGGATTGAATGCAGAATTGGATGGCCAAACAGGGCTGATGGAATTTGCAGGCGATGCTACACTTATGTATTACTTAATGGAGGAAGCGCAGGAAGGTAAACATGCATTCCTGGAAAAACGCGATCCTGATTTTCAACAATTTCCAAAATTCCCATAAAAAGAATAGTACGACATGGGAAAGATCATTTCCTGGATAAAAGTATTTCGCTTACGGACATTGCCTTTATCTTTTTCAAGTGTTATCCTGGGTAGTTTCCTGGCTTACAGTAATGGATATTTTATTTGGCCGGTTTTAACCGGCGCACTACTTACCACTCTTTTTTTACAGATACTAAGTAATCTTGCCAATGATTATGGCGATACAATTCATGGTGTGGATAATAACGAGCGGATTGGTCCGAAACGTGGATTGCAAAGTGGGGAGATTACGCTGAAAGAAATGAAAGGGGGAGTCATCACATTTAGTTTATTATCTTTTATTTCCGGCACCTGGTTATTGACATCAGCCACCAGCGGACTTTCAGTTTCTACCGGATTTATATTTCTGTTAATTGGCCTGGTGGCTATCGCTGCTGCTATAAAATATACTATTGGCAAAAATCCCTATGGATATATGGGCTTTGGAGATATCGCTGTTTTTATCTTCTTCGGATTGGTCGGCGTTTTAGGTACCTACTATTTGCATAGCGGACAAATTCCATTGGAAGAATTTTTGCCGGCAACTTCTATCGGACTTTTCAGCACGGGTGTCCTTAATTTAAATAACCTGCGTGATCGTGAAAATGATAGATCCAGTGGAAAGATCACCATGATCGTGAAACTAGGCCTGGAAAAAGGTAGGATTTACCATGCATTTTTACTCTTCACAGGACTTATATCTGCGCTTGCATTCACTTTCATCAATTATAAACACCCAATACAATTCATATATTTAATCACTTTTCCTTTATTTATCCGTAGTGTATTGGTCGTATTTAAAAATACTGATCCGGCCCTACTCTACCCTGAATTGAAAAAGCTGGCTCTCGCCACTTTGGCATTCGCCATCACTTTTGGTTTAGGATTAATTCTTTAAAAATGCATTGGTAAACATATTTTTTAGCAGGCTTTTTTGTATAGTAAATGATACAATGAAAATATTTTCTGATTATACTTCCATTACCTTAAACAACACTTTTCTGAACGGAGAAGAAATAATAAGTTATTGCGAAAAACAAAAGACTTCTCTTTTCGACCAGGTAGCTGAGTTCATGAAGGACTGGCTACTGCCACACGCTACTATTGAATTAGCAACAAGTGGTTCAACAGGTAAACCAAAAAGTATATTAGTCGGGAAAAATCAAATGCTGTTAAGTGCATCACGCACGGCAGAATATTTCCACTTTAAGCAAGGACAAAATGCCCTATTATGCCTTCCTGCAAATTATATCGCAGGTAAAATGATGATTGTCAGGGCTCTTTTCAGCGGGCTGCATTTAGTGGTTGTAACACCTTCACAAAATCCACTAGAATCGTTGAAGCCGGGTTCAATTATTCATTTTGCGGCAATGATTCCACTTCAATTGAATCAATCTATTCATCATCCTTCACTTTCCCAAATTAAAGCAATATTGTTGGGTGGTGGTCCTTTGGATGAAAACTTAGAAAAACTAACACAAAAAGTAAACACAGAAATATTTCATGGCTACGGAATGACGGAAACCCTTAGCCACATTGCCTTACGAAGAGTTAACGGAAAAAATTCTTCACAATCCTATCAGGCATTGAAGGGGATCGAATTAGGTAAGGATAACAGAAACTGCCTGACCATTACAGCCAAAGGATTTTTAGAGGAAACTTTAATTACGAATGACCTGGTATCATTTACCGGTACCAATGAATTCACCTGGCAGGGCCGTTATGATAATATTATCAATAGTGGTGGTATTAAATTAATTCCTGAAGAAATAGAAGCCGGCCTGCAATTATTATTGGACCGTCGTTTTTACGTAGCGGGTGTTGATGATGAAAAATTAGGCAAAAAATTGATCCTCGTAATTGAAGGCGAAGCTTTCAATAAAATTGAATTGGCTTCCTTAAAAGATAAAATGGAAGATTTTATCAATCAATATGCAATACCCAAAGAGATATTCTTTGTAAAAAACTTTGCAAATACGGTTAGCGGAAAAATAAACCGTTTAAAAACCTCCTCTCTTATTGTTTTCCAAAAAAAAATGATTTTTTTTCATGGGGATTGAATGCGCAACAAATTTTTATTGTAGCTGATAAGAGATTTCAATCCTGCCTACTTTCCGTTTATCATTTTTTGAATTAAATCGTGCACGAAAGGAAGGCAACTATTTACCTTTACCATTTGAATTATTCTTCTTTTTATTAACTTTTCTTACATTTGTATAATGAATTTTAATGAAAAACAAACAGTACGTATTGCTATTTTAGACCTTTACGAAGGGTTCGAAAATCAGGGAATGCGTGGTATTCGTGAAATCATCAACCAATTCGGCGACTTCAATCACTTGAATATTATTTTAAAAGTTTTTGATGTAAGGCTTAAGAATGAGATTCCGGGTATGGATTGGGACATTTATATCAGTACCGGTGGCCCCGGAAGTCCGATTGAAACGGAAGGACTTGAATGGGACAATCTCTACATGAACTGGTTAGAAACCATCGAAAATTTTAATAACGATACTGAAAATTTTCAAAAAAAATACATCTTTCTAATTTGTCACAGCTTTCAATTGGCATCAAGGCATTACAAAATTGCCAAATTAAGTAAACGTAATTCCACTTCCTTTGGCGTATTTCCTATGCATCTATTGGAGCAGGGGAAAGTAGAACCGGTTTTTGAAGGGATGGCAGATCCATTCTACGCAGTGGATAGCAGGGATTACCAGGTTACCGAACCAAATATGCATAGAATGAAAGAATTGGGTGCTAAAATTTTGTGTATTGAAAAGGAACGTGCCCACATTCCATTTGAAAGAGCTATAATGGGCGTAAGATTCAGCGATTATTGTATAGGCACTCAATTCCATCCTGAAGCAGATGCAATCGGTATGAGCATTCATTTGCAAACTCCCGACAAAAAACAAAAAGTAATAGAAAACTATGGCAAAGAAAAATGGGATTCAATGATAGCGCAGCTCAATGACCCCGACAAAATTCTTTGGACATACACGCATATTCTACCAAATTTTTTAAATATTGCAGTAGAAAGTCTCCTGGCAGTTCCTGCATAATCCTGGAGAAAAAAGTTATGAGTAAGTAAAAGATTAGGTAAAATGATATTTCTATTTTACCTATCATCATCTATTTTTTGCCTCATTTTATATTAATTGAAATAATTTCTTCAGGCAAATCAGCATTCTTTTGCATGCCTGCGTCAACACGCACAGCGATAAATTTAGGTTACCGGTAAAAATTATTTCCTTACATCTTCAATTATTTCTTACCCAATTTTCATCTTAATCCATACCTCATAACTTCTTATCTTTAAGTTTTTAAATGAACGATATGATTGCTGCACTACGTGATAAATTTAATGAAGAATTTACAGAAGAAATCTACCAGGAATATTTAAAGGACCTGGATAGCAAACATCCCGGAGACCTTTGTTTCAGGGTGGCAGAAACGCCGATTTTTGTTCCAAAAGAATTTACCAAAAAAATGATTGATGCCTGTGAATCAATTATAGACCTGATCATAGATGAGGATTTTGAAAAAATTACTGAAAGAGCCATTCCACCGGAAGAAAAAGTGCCTGGAGATGATGGCAAATGTGATTTTATGGTATTTGATTTCGGCGTTTGTGAAAATGCTACCGGAGAATTGGAGCCACAATTAATAGAGATGCAGGGATTTCCCTCCTTATTTGGTTACCAGGGTTATTGCCCGGAGGTTATTGAAAGACATTTTGCTATACCTGAAAATTTTTCTGCCTTTTTAAATGGATTTACAAAAGAATCCTACCTGGAATTATTAGGGGAAATAATATTGGGAGGGTATCAACCGGAAAATGTAATTCTGCTTGAATTGAAACCAAAGGAACAAAAAACACGAATTGATTTCTATTGTACCCAGGATTATTTCCAAATTCCCATTGTATGCCTTACTGAATTAAAAAAAGAGGGTAAAAAATTATATTACACCGTTGAAGGAAGAGATATAGAAGTAATGAGAATTTATAACCGGATCATTTTTGATGAATTGACGCACCTAAAAGCTGAATTAGGTGATGTGGTAGATATTACCCAACCGCTTGATGTAGAGTGGGTGCCCCACCCCAATTGGTTTTACAGGATTAGTAAATACACTTTACCTTTCATAAACCATCCGTATGTACCCGAAACTTTTTTCTTAAATGAAGTGCAACAAATACCTGGCGATTTGGAGAATTTTGTTTTAAAGCCTTTATTTTCTTTTGCAGGACAGGGAGTGATAATAGACGTTACTAAGGAAGACATTGATGCGATCCCGGATCCCCAAAATTGGATATTACAACGTAAAGTAAAATATGCGGATGTAATTAAGACACCGGATATACCAGCCAAGGCAGAAATAAGAATATTTTATTTTTGGAAAAAAGGTGCAAAAAGGCCCGTTGCTACATCCAATTTAGCGCGACTGAGCAAAGGGAAAATGATTGGCGTGAGGTATAATGCAGATAAAAGCTGGGTCGGTGGAAGTGTAGCCTATTTTGAAAAATAAATACGGACAATGTTGGCATAATTAATGTTTCAAAGCATATATCGCCAAACATAACTCTTCATTGTTCATATGACATCCTCCTTATCAGATACTGTAAAATATTCGGAAGAAGAGTTAATAGCCATGCTCAAAAGCAGGGATAGAGGTGCCTTTGAATACCTTTACGATAATTACTCTAAAGCTTTGTTTGGTGTGATCAATAAAATGGTGAATAACCAGGAATTGGCAGAGGATATTTTACAGGAAGCATTTATTAAAATTTGGAACCGCTTTGACGATTATGATAATTCGAAAGGGCGGCTTTTTACATGGATGCTCAACATTTCCAGAAATTTTACCATCGACACTCTTAGAAGTAAAGATTATAAAAAACAAAGTAAAATCTTAAATAGAGAAAACTCCGTAGATAATATTAGTATTAAAAACACTTCTGATTCTGCTGATAAATTTGATGCATTGGGTCTCAGAAAACACGTAAGTTCGTTGAAAAACGACCAAAAAGTTATTATTGATCTTGCTTATTTTGAGGGATTTACACAGGATGAGATCTCAAAAAAGTTATCTATACCACTTGGAACCGTAAAGACAAGGATGAGAAGTGCTATTTTGGAATTAAGAAAAATATTAAATTAGAATTGAACAAAATTGATTTTATATCGTCCGGAATACTTGAGCTATATGCGATGGGTATCGCTTCCCCTGAAGAAAGGGAAATGGCAGAGAACTACCTTCTGCAATATCCTGATTTAAAAGAGGAATTAAACCAAATTGAAATCAGTTTGGAAAACTACGCTGTAAGCCATTCAGAAACTCCTTCAGCCTCTGTAAAACAAAATTTACTGAATCAACTGGAATTTAAAACCGGTAATAAAGCTGAAAATGAAGTTCCTGTTGTTGAGATGAAAAATGATCGTGGCTCTTATACAAACAACAAAAATAGTTTCAATTTCATGTATTTGGTAGCAGCTTCTTTTATCCTTTTAATTGGTAGCATTATCTTCTCTTACACTTATTACAATAAATACCAGGATGCAACTACCAATCTTGCATTAGCACAACAAAAATTAAATAAGCAGCAACAATCAAATGAGGCCCTTTCATCAGACATGAATGTGATTACCAATAAGAATGTTCTTCCGGTGGTAATGAATGGAACGCCTAAAATGCCGGGTGCATTGGCTAAATTGTTTTGGATGAAAACAACAGGCGATGTGTATATTGATCCTTCTAACCTTCCTGAAGTCCCTTCTGATAAACAGTACCAATTGTGGGCTATCGTAGCTGGCAAACCTGTAGATGCCGGCATGATCTCCAAAGAGAAAGGTAATTATCGCATCCAAAAAATGAAATCTTTTGGAAGTGTAGATGCATTTGCCATCACATTAGAAAAAGAAGGTGGTAGCCC
>JBDTEF010000011.1:0-8859 GCA_039922615.1 Ginsengibacter sp. | reverse complement strand
GTAGGATAATCTGCAAATAAAAACTAAGCTACAACTCTTTCAATTGCGCAATCATATCTGAAGGATTTTCTGCACTAAAAACTGCATTTCCCGCTACCAATACATCGGCGCCTGCATTAATGATTTGCTTACCGTTTTTCAAAGATACGCCACCATCTACTTCAATTTTTGCAGATGATCGGGTATCAGTAATTAATTTTCTGAGCTCCCGAATTTTTTGAATTGAATGGCCAATAAATGATTGCCCACCGAATCCCGGATTTACGCTCATGACACAAACCATATCGATATCAGCAATGATATCTTTCAACAACAGAATTGGAGAATGTGGATTAATAGCTACGCCTGCCTTCATTCCCAATGATTTTATTTGCTGAATGTTCCGGTGCAAATGGTTGCATGCTTCAAGATGTACTGTCAATCCATCAACTCCTGCATCTCTGAATTCTTCTGCATATTTCTCCGGTTCCAATATCATGAGATGGCAATCAAAAAATTTTGAAGTTGTCTTTCTCACTTGTTTAATGATGGACATTCCAAAACTAATATTAGGTACAAAGCGGCCATCCATTACATCTAAATGAAAATAATCTGCTTTGCTTTCATCAAGCATTTTGCAATCTCTTTCCAGGTGTAAAAAATCAGCGGATAAAAGCGAAGGAGCGATAAGAGGCATGTAAATTCTTTTAGAAATAACGATTGTAAAATTTTAGAATGCAAAGATAAGTTATAGGAATAATGGTTTCCTGAATAACTCAATTCTTCCTGAAGAATATTGTTTCTACCGCTTACTTTCCATTATTAACCAGGATAATTTGTCGCCGGTCGTTTTTATAGACCTGGTTATAAAAAGCAATTATTTCTTTTTGCTCTTCAGGAGGAAAATTACCCGCGAATTGCTCTTGAAGGCGGTGATAAACTAATTTATTTGCTTCCACTTTACAGGTGACTATGTAATTGCCATATTTACTTTTTAAAGAAATATCCTTAATCATTGACTCAATTGTATAATCAGCAGGTATCTCCATTTTAATTGTATCAATATCCCTGTAAGCATATTCGAAAACAATGGGCGTTTTACGTCCAACTTCTTCTTCAAATTTATTACCAGCCCTATTCATGATATTAGGGGTAATAAACATTCTTTTACCGGTTACAGTTGCATAATTTGTGGATGAAATTGCCAAAAACTGTGTAATAGATGGCAATACGCCATTAGTTATTTTATGAATTACTTCATTGATGGAATATGTGGGAAGTGAATATGCTTTTTGAAGCCGCTCTTTTACTTTTTCAGATGAGAGATTAGTTAACAGAGAGAAAAGTGCATCTTGCTGCATTGCCTTGTAAACGGTATTTATATTCATTTTTAAATTGCCGTCTGCATCAATTGCGGCATCAATATTTCTTACCTGCTCATTTTCATTTAACCCATATTTTGGCGTCGACACAAGCACACCATTATCTTCCTTTACCATTAACGCTTTTCTGTTTGAAGTAAAAGAGCCTACATATCCGGCGGATAATTGCTGACTGGTGCATTCCAGCCAAACAGAATCTTTTTCTAAAGGAACACAAAGAATAACGTGGTTAAATTGATTGGAGGGAAAATCATCCATCACGCTGGTTTGTGCCTGGTAAGAATCACCGGCTGACACAACTGTATAGTACGATTTTATATTGGCGGATTTTAATAAACTATACATATAATTGGTCAATGCTTTGCAATCCCCATAACCATTTTTTGCAACGCTTGCTGCATCAAATGGTTGCCAGCCGCCGATACCGAGTTGCACACTTATGTATCTTGTATTATTTTGAAGGTATTGGTAGAGCACATTTATTTTTTCTTTTTTGTCAGAAATTCCTGCTGTAAGTGCATTTACTTTTTGAGTGATATTAGCGGGTAAAACATCTCTACCCTTATTTAGTGACCATTGAAATTTTCCAAAATCAGCCCAGGATTTCATATCTCCGGCATAACCTTCTAATTCAAAGTCAGTTGGTGCAAAATATACTACAGGAACCATATCACGCAAGGATCCTACTTTGAAAGGGACATCAAAAGCAATTAAATCCTTAATTGTCCATTCCATTTTTTTAAGCCCATTGGCTGTCGAAGTTACAGGGGTACGATTGTAATTGAAAGCTTTGAAGCGCACCATATATTCCACAGGAAAAGAAAGTGTATAATTGCTTTCCACCACACTCATTTTTTCATCTTCCTGGGGTATCCAGCCTGGAAATTGAAATGTATTATTAAAACTTACTTCAACAAAATATTCAACAGTATATGGATATTCATTCCGATAAAATTTATGCGTTTTTTTCCGGCTATCATCTATCAGGCTTATGTTATCCACCGCACTCACATCGGAAAATTCCTTACTTTTTATTTTCTTGAGACGCTTTCCAGCAGCGTCATACAAGGCACCTTCCAATGAAGTTATTTTACGTAATTTATCATAAGTCATTTCAAATTCACCGAAATCTTCTCCCTTTTCATTTAAAATAGTAAAAGCATAATGCCGGCTATAAACAGTGGCCGTTTTGTTTATTATTTTAAACTCGACCTGGTCTATTCTTTTTACTACATTGGCATTTTTAAATAAGTTGGCCGGAATGGAAGATGCAGCATAATCCGGGTCTGCAGCTTTAGTGATGAACACAGTGAAAACCAGGGCAACAAGAAAAGTAAATTTTTTCATAGTGTATCTTTTTAAAAATTCCCCGGTTCATTTTATTTATTAAGTGGACAAAAAAGCGAGGTGATTTTCAGCTGACATTGAAAGCTATTCACAACATTTAACCAAATCTAAAATAACTTAAACATCTCTATTCATTAAATAATTGGCCAATTCTTCCAAAGGTTTTTTCCTGGAAGAAACTACTGCCACCTCCTCTAAATGATTCATGGCAATGGAAAAATATTTTTGCTTTAAATCCCTTGCCCAATCATCCACATTACACGATTTGTAGATGTCGAGCATTGTAGTAATTTTTTTGTCATCATTGGTCTTAAGCAATTTTGCGATCTGTGCTTTTTGGTCATCAGTACCTACTTTCATTGCCTGGAGTAGCAAAAAAGTTTTCTTATTGGAAAGAATATCACCACCAGGCTTTTTACCAAATTTTTCAGGATCTCCAAAAGCATCCAGGTAATCATCCTGTATTTGAAAAGCGATACCCAGGTTTTTCCCAAATTCATAAAGATGTTGCTGATTACCTGATCCGGCGCCGCCGATTATTGCGCCCAATTGAATACTTCCGGCAAGTAGCACAGAAGTTTTTAAGCCGATCATTCTCACATAATCATCCAAATCTACCTCATCCGAATCATCTTGTGCAAAGCCCTGCAAAGCAAAATCCATATCCATTTGCTGGCCTTCGCACACTTTTTTTGCCACGTCGTTGAACAAAGAGAGAACAGAAGGCAAATAGGAAAGATCGATCTTTTTCAGGTATTCATATGCCTGCACAAGCATCACATCTCCAGCAAGCAAAGCAGTTGATTGCCCGTAAACCATGTGAACAGTTGCATGATTTCTCCGCAAAGGAGCCTCATCCATTATGTCATCATGAACGAGTGTGAAATTGTGAAATAATTCAACAGCAGTGGCTACTTCATACGCATCTTCTTTAATGTCTTCAAATAACTCATTGCCCATAAGGACTAATACAGGCCTTATTCTTTTACCACCAAACGTGAGTAAGTACTGGGCCGCTTCATACAAAGTTTTTGGTTCTTCAGGAAAATGGTTCTTATTAAATGTAACTTCAAAAAGTTCTGTTAGTTGCTGGAAAGAATTCATAGTTTTAGGACAATATTTTATTTTCAAATGACAAGGTAAATGTAATTGCGTGGAAAGATAATAGTGAATTATTCTTTAAACTTCTTTCCCTTTTTTGCTTTTTTTCTTAAACTATCCATTTCAGGGATCCAGTCAAAATCAAGTTGTCGTCTTTCTAAGTTAGCAGCTACCAGCTTCACTTTTACCTTATCACCCATCCTGAATTTTTTACCTGTACGAATGCCTGCCAATGAGTAATCTTCACTGTCATGCCGAAAGTCATCATACTCAGATAAATCCTTCACATTTACGAGGCCTTCACATTTTTCTTTCACCGTTTCTACCCAGAAACCAAATGAAGAAACGCCACTGATTACGCCTTCCATATCTTCACCCACTTTATCCATCATAAATTCTACCTGCTTGTATTTGTTACCTGCACGTTCTGCTTCCATGGCTGCTCTTTCGCGCTCACTGCAATGCTTACATTTTTCGTCCATTTTTTTATCAGGAATCACCGCATTTGCCAGTATATCATATAATATTCTATGCACCATTACATCCGGGTATCGGCGAATAGGCGAAGTAAAATGACAATAGTTTTCAAAGCCTAATCCATAGTGGCCAATGTTTTCAGTTGTATAGATCGCTTTAGCCATCGTCCTGATTCCTAATTGTTCAAGTACATGTTGCTCGGGTTGGCCATGTACATCAATCATTAGTTGATTAAAAGAAGCTGCAATTGAAGCTTCGTCATGCATGTCGAATTTATAGCCGAATTTTTTTGCGAAAGCAACAAAAGGTTTTAGCTTTTCCTCATCAGGGGTATCATGCACGCGATAAGGAAACGGTATAGGTTTTTTATTGATTTTTATTTTTGCTACATGGGCTGCTACCGTTCTGTTGGCCAGCAACATAAACTCTTCAATCAATTGATGCGACTCCTTACTTTCTTTTACAATAATTCCTAAGGGTTTTCCATTTTCATCCAATTGAAATTTCACTTCTGTGGAAGAGAAATTTATGGCACCATTTTTAAACCTTTCTTTCCTGAAATTCTTTGCCATGGCATTAAGCAGCGTTATTTCTTCATCGTATTTCCCCTCACCATTTTCAATTGTTTGTTGCACTTCATCGTAATTAAAACGATGATTACTATGAATGAAAGTTTTTCCCAGCCAATAATCTTTCACCTTTCCTTTACTATTAATTTTAAAAATTACTGAGAATGCATATTTGTCTTCATTTGGCCTGAGAGAACACAATTCATTTGATATTTTTTCAGGCAACATTGGATTAACCCTGTCAGGAAGATAAACACTTGTCGCTCTCGCATATCCTGTTTCATCTATCGCAGAACCAGGAAGTACAAAATGACTCACATCAGCAATATGTACACCTATTTCAAAATCGTTATTTTCTAATCTTTTTATTGAAAGGGCGTCATCAAAATCTTTTGCATCTGCCGGATCAATTGTAAATGTCAGCACATCCCTATAGTCACGTCTCAAAGCAAGTTCTGCCTCTGTCACACGCCCATCAAGGCTATTGGCCTCGGCCTCAACTTCTTTAGGAAAGCCCAAAGAAAAACCATTCTTTATGATGATTTCCTTCATTGCCATATCGCTGGCATCTTTTGCCTGTAATACATTTACTACCTCACCTTCAGGTTTTTTATCTCCTTTTTTCCAGTCGATAAATTTTACTACCACATGATCTTTATCCACCGCGCCGTTCAAGTGCTGCTTATTCACATAAAAGTCAGGCATTCCTTTGTCACTATCTGCTTTAAAAAAGGCAAAATTTTCACTTACTTCTATTGTACCGATAAATTCTGTTTGTTTTCTTTCCAACACTTCTTCTACAACCCCTTCTGCACGACGACCATTTGAATCTTTCACTTTAACTATTACTGTATCTCCATGCATGGCTTTATTAAAATCCTGAGGTCGTACCAGCAGGTCTTTTTCTCTCCCTTCAACGATCACATATCCAATTCCAGAGCGCGTAATATCTAATACACCCTTTACCGGCGGCAAATGCTTTTTATTTCCTGTTTTCTTACTCATTTTCAATTTAAAATTTATAGGTCACAAAATACAAAAAGAATGACGCAACCTTAATAATTTAATTCGAAAAGCCGGGTAAATTGTACGATATATCTCTATTTAAACAGGATTCGACTTTGAATTTTTAAAATGAAGAAGAAAATTTAATAAAAGTTATTCTATTACATTTGGTAAAAGAACCAACATGCTCAACAGACGAAGCTTTCTTCAAATATCGACTTTATCCGCACCGCTACTCAACCTTAATAATATTAAAAATAATGGTCATCAACAAACCAAACCCATTGTAATTTCTACGTGGGAAGATGGGGAAAAAGTAAACGTGGAAGCCTGGAAAATTCTTTCAAAAGGCGGGCGATCCTTAGATGCTGTTGAATCAGGAGCCAGGTATATTGAAGGACAAATTAATTGTTGTGTGGGCCTTGGCGGTTATCCGGATAGGGACGGCATTGTAACACTGGATTCCTGCATAATGGATGAACATGCCAACTGTGGAGCCGTAGGTGGTTTGGAACAAATAAAACATCCTGTCTCTGTGGCACGGAAAATAATGGAAACCACGCCCCATATATTATTGGTAGGACAAGGAGCACAGGATTTTGCGTTGAAAAATGGGTTTAAAAAAGAACCTCCCCTACTTTCCGATGAGGGAAGAAAAGCTTATGAAGATTGGTTAAAACAAAATGAATATAAACCGGAAATAAATATAGAAAATAAAAAAAATAATGGCCCTTTTGCGCCGGCGTTTTTTGATGATGGTTCGCCCAACCATGATACAATGGGATTACTCGCCATTGATGCTGCCCAAAACATGAGCGGAGCTGTAACTACCAGCGGCATGGCATTTAAAATTCATGGACGTGTAGGTGACTCACCTATTATTGGTGCCGGATTATTTGTTGATAATGAAATAGGCGCAGCAACTTCCAGTGGAATGGGTGAGGAAGTAATTCGTATCTGCGGCACCCACCTCGTGGTAGAGTTTATGCGGCAGGGATATTCTCCCGAAAACGCCTGTAAAAAAGCAGTGGAGAGAATTGTAAACCGTGATAAAGAAAAAGCGAAAAAATTACAGGTTGGATTTTTAGCAATGAACAAAAAAGGACAGTATGGCGCTTATGCAATTCAAAAAGGTTTTGTGTTTTCTGTAAAAAGTAATAATGAAGAAAAATTGATTGCATCGAAATATATTTATGATTTCGGAGTGACCTAAAAAATTGTTGTCACGATTTTAGTTCATTTTTCCTGAAAATTTTGTAACCATTTTATAAAACTCAATGCAGCAATGAATTTGCTGATGGAATTATCATAAATTTTTCTCATGAAATACAAGTTAGAGGTGATTGCTTTTAATATAGAAAGCTGCATCGCTGCCCAAAGATCAGGTGCAGATAGAATTGAATTATGCGATAATCCCGGGGAAGGTGGCACTACACCATCTTATTCATTTATCAAAGCTGCACGAAAGGTTTTACAGATTGATCTATTTGTAATGATTCGACCGCGAGGTGGCGATTTTCAATATTCCGAGGAAGATTTTTCTATCATGAAAAATGACATAGTAGTTTGTAAAGAATTAGGCGCTGATGGCATTGTTTTCGGCATACTAACGAAGGAAGGAAAAGTGGACATTAAAAAATGTAAGGAATTATTGGATTTGGCGTACCCTATGTATTGCACCTTCCATCGCGCCTTTGACAGAGTTGCTGATCCATTTCGTTCTCTGGAAGATTTGATTGATCTGGGATTTGAAAGAATACTCACATCAGGATTACAGCCAAAAGCCTTGGATGGAGCGGATACAATCACATCATTAATACGACAATCCGCAGGAAGAATTATTATAATGCCAGGGTCAGGAATCAGTTCTGAAAATATTCTTGAAGTGGCCGGAATAACGGGTGCGCTTGAGTTTCATTCCTCTTCGAGAAAAATTTCATCAAAAGAGAGCTATATGAATCCATTTATGAATGAAGTTTTGCAATACACAACAATTAACGAGGAGGAAGTAGAAAAAATTGCCGGAAAAATAAAAAACATGGAAGGGAACGCTTTGAGCAGTGAGTATTGAGCAATGAGTGTCTTTGCGCAAGGAGCTTTGCACTTTGAGCAAATGCGCATTCATCTCCAAATTTTGAGACTTCTTATTGATACAAATTTATAAAAGTCTCTGCATTCAGATTCACTTTTATTGTATAATTGAAATTAAATATTTGCCATGATTCAATCATTACATTTATTTAAGACTATAAATATTATTCAATAATGGTTTGTTTCTCCATTTTTTCATGTAGCTCCTATGGCGCTCGTCTTTTGAAGATCTTAAAATCTTTAATTTTAAGCTGCTACCGACATGCTTCTCCTCTGGAGCCGAAGAATTAAATTTTTGATTTAATAGATACAAAGCATTTTTTTGATACTTCTCTCCTATTTGAACAAAATGAAACGTGTTTATTTTAAATCCAGCTTTGGTAGATAGTCTAATTTTTAGAAACAAAAAAAGTTGATTTATTTAGCTCCTTCAATTACAGCCGCGGGATGATTGTATGGTCAAAAAAGAATCAATTTATTTTAATTCAGAACGGAAAAGAGATTGGTAATTATTGATAGGAATTATTATTTTATTCTTAAACAGGACCATAGCAACGTCAGGTCAGTAGAAATATATAATTAAAATCCAAACCATTGGAGCGATATGTCAGTAGAAATATAGAATTAAAATCCATAACACCAAGCTCCATCGGAGCGACATGTCAGTAGCAAATAAAAATAATGATTAGACCGGCAAGCTTCGTAGCTGCGCCATGTTAGGAGAAAAAATCAATAAAATTAAAGAATCTAGTGATATTTTTCAATAATAACACCACGCGGGTAAGAACAATTTGTGCTACATTTTTATTTTATGCGCAATTATTCTACATCAGGAATGTTCGTGCTCCAACTCGGGAACAACCAATTCACCTGCCTCCATATTTGGCCTCTTAAATGCCCTGAAAATT
>JBDTEF010000010.1:0-7949 GCA_039922615.1 Ginsengibacter sp. | reverse complement strand
GTCAACACCTAATTTGTCAACAATAATTTTTTTTACTCGTGTTGCAATGTCCTGCATGGTTGTAAATTTTAGTTAATAGTCCACAAAAATATACTTTTTGCGATAAATAAAAATAATAACATTTTTTGAAAAATAATTTTTTCAAACCCCTTTGTTGGAACTCCGGAGAGTTGCAAATTAAGGGAAAATATACAAATAGAATTTACTCCGGTAATCAGTTTGAAAAGACAATGATGAGATTAAAATTCCTGATGCAAGTCCGGCAGAAGGTCTAGTGATTCCAAATTGTTGTTTATCATTTCAGTACATGGCTGGCATCCACACAGATTACTCTGATGCCGCAACAATTTGAAAAGCCCTGTTTCTAATTTTACACTTCCTATTTAAACAAATTTTATTGTATTTTTATTTTTAAAAAAACCTATGCCTGTAAGACAGATTGATTATGGTACAAGGGAATATGAACAAATGCTGAATTTACGGCAGGAGATTTTGCGCAAGCCCTTGAATTTAGATCTGATGGCAGAGAACCTTGAAGGGGAAAAAAATGACATACTCATTGGAGCTTTTGATGAAGATATGATGCTGGGATGTTGTCTACTTACCCGTGTCGATAATTCAACTATCCAATTGCGGCAAATGGCCGTTCAGGATAATTTACAAGGCAAAGGTGTAGGCGGAACTATTATGCATTTTGCAGAAAACGTAGCACGCGACAAAGGGTATAAAAAAATGATGATGCATGCCCGCACCACAGCCGAAGGTTTTTACGAAAAGCTGGGTTACCATATTGTAGGTGACGAATTTATGGAAGTATCTTTGCCACATTTCATAATGGAGAAAAATCTAACGGTTCGGGATTTGTGGTAATTTTTTTCAGTTGTTTTCTGCCTTACCTATAATTTACGAATGCTTCATTCAATCATGTTAAAATAATCCTTCAGCCTATCTTTATTTCGGGATGGAAAGACGGTCATATAATCCGTAAGATTTAACCGATTTTTTCTTTTAATAATCTTCTTGCTTCTACTACCTGGTCATCTCCAAATGCATTTTTAGGGATTAAAAAAAAAGCCCTGTCGTCAAAATAAAGATGAAAAAAATGTGGGCTTTCCACTAACTTAAAAAAATCTTTCCAAGGCCAGCTTCTACTGCCTCTTTCGTTTTCCAGGAACAAATGCTGAGGCTCAAAACTCACTCTCAACCTATCTTTGAAGGTTGCAGACTTCCTGTAAATGATCTCCGGTAGTACAAACCAAAAAGAGATCATAAGTATAAACCATAAGCCTGAACCCAGTAGAAAAGCAACAGGTGTCACTACTTTAAAAAAAGATAGTGCCGCAGATAAAATGGCAAATAGATTGACAAGGATGATCATTATTTTGATCTCTTTCCTGCTGATAAAATGATAGCGCAGTGCCTGGATGACTTTAGGTTTACTATAGGTGAAAAAGGACGAGGTCATAGCCACAAATGTAGTCAGGATTGGTGAAAAAAAATGGTCATTCAGTATCGGCAATACCAAAGATCCTTTTGATAGAATAAAAAATGATGAACAGGGAGGTTATAATACAGAAAACAAATAAGGCGTAACAGTTTGATACGCCTTAATTAATGATAGCTGACAATATTATTGAACGATCAATTTTTGATTATCTATTGTATTCCCCTGTTTTATTTTAATGATGTATGTACCTTTCCTAAAGTTGCCGACATTCATTTTCAATTGATTATTTGAAGTGGCTTCCTGATAGATCGATTTTCCTGCAAGATCATAAACTTCAACATTGGTAATACTTGCATTGGTCTTTGAAAACTCAAGAGTTACTATACCCGTTGCAGGGTTGGGCACAATTCTAAACGCCTTTATTGCTTCGAAGGAAACTGACCTGATCAGGGAAAACTGAATGCCACCATCCTGATCTATTTGCTTTAAACGGTAATAATTTAGCCCGTTAAATGGCGCATAATCCGTAATCGTGTAAGCATTACCGTTAGCACTTTTTTCTTTAGCATTTATTACGGATAAATCAGTCCATGTTTTAGAATCCGGACTTTTTTCTATTACAAATTCTTTACTATTTATTTCCTGTGATGTAGACCAGTCAAGAACAACCGCATTATTTTTCTTTGTAGCTGTAAATGAAACCAATACTACAGGCAATATGGCCGGATCAAAAGCGTAGCGTGTAAAAACCGGGTAATGATCAGAAGTAGTGGTGCCGTAATTTGGAATAAGGGTAGCAACATCTGTCAACACAGAGGCAGTATTTTTCATATAAAACTCCTCCATTTCATTGGACAATTCCACATGGTCTATCATATCGTTGTATTTGACAGTTGACTTTTTACCTGCAAGGCTTAGTGCCAGGGTTGGCGAATAAAAATGCGTAGAATCAACGTTAAAAACCTGGTAGGATGAAATCGTAAATCCTGCAGTAATGCTAAAGTCAAGGTCATCATTAAAGTCACCCAAAAGAACAATATTATCACTCGGGTACAAATTATTCAGTGTATAATTAAGTGTATCCGCACCCTTTTTTCTACGCTCGTAAGCCACATTGGTTGGGTTCGTATTGGCTTTGGCATGCAACAAAACAAATCGGACCATTTTAGTAACTCCGCCAAGTGTTACATCAGCTTTCATCATATAAGGATACCTGCCACTGGAAAAATAATTATAAGCAGGATTTTTTAAATCAGTTGCTGTGTTTACACCATTCGTAACCAAGGCTGCAGTACTTACATTTGCTATAACGGATGTTTTGTAAACAAATGCTTCTTTTTGGGCATTTGCTACAAGCCCTGCGCCTGGCTCAAATGGATTGCTATGTGAACCATAATCACATAGCACATAAGCATATGAGCCCGCGCCAAATGTTTTATTCAATGTATCTACCACACTCTGTAATCTTGCCTCGCTCACAATTTCTGCGAAAGCATACAAATCGGCACCCACATTTACGGCTACTTTTTTCACATTACTTGCCTGGAGATCTTTGTCATTTGGCCCAAGTCCGGCTTCTGTGCTGCCAAACCATTCCAAATTCCAATTGACCACCTCTAGCGTTATAGCAGAATTTATAGAATTGCCGGTAACTTTTATCGAATTATTTGCAACGCCTGCAGTACTTATAATCACATTATCATTATAGTTGACATTGTTAGTCGTAGGCAAAAATTGCACAAATACTTTTTGTGAAATATTATCGGCTTCCTCCCGGGTATAATTAATGGAAGAAGAAAAATTACTATTGGTTTTAGAAACCAGGAAATTTCCTCCAACATTAACTGTCACTCCGGTGGTAATATCATTTGCGATAAACGTGAAATCCTTTACCACGGCCGATTGTGCAGGCACATACCCAAATTGCACCTCATCAGCATTGGCTGTTAATGAGGTTGGCGGAGCTGTTGTTGAATTGTCTACCCTGATATCATCAACTGTCCAACGCGCAGCACCATCTATAGTGGAGGTATATACAAAAGCGAAATAAGTATGCGAAGTTTTAAAAGCTGAGAGATCAATATTGTTACTAAGTGCCCATACATTACTTGACTGGTTAGGAAATTTACCATTCACATCAGTCCATGTGTAAGAAGAAGGATCACCTGTACCGGGATAATCTGTGGAAACTTTTAACTGAAGCGGATCACCATTAAAGGCAGTTCTGCTCCAGAAAGAAAGCAGCGGAAAAGTGGTACCTGAAAGATCAAAAGATGGAGAGAGGAACCAATCCTGGTTTATCTGGTTATTGCCATTTACATAACCACTTATTTGTGCAGCATTTCCGTCACTTTTTGTAGAATCTAATGGATCACGCCCATAGGTGGTACAGCCCCAAATTACCGGGCCCAATACATTAAATTCGGTAAAACCATCAGGTAATGAAGAAACGCATTGTTCCAAATCATACGTCTTCCCAATAGTCCCAACAGGCAATGTAGCGGCTGTAGTGAAATTCCAGGTTGTTTTATTTAAAATTCCTGCAAAATTATTTCCTGCCAAATCCTGGATAGCACTGGAATCAATCATAAAATAGTAGGAAGTATTGAAGCTTATGCCACTTACCGGAAAAGAAAATGATGCGCCTGAAACAGTTACCGATGCAGGGTCAATTGTTTGAACAGTAGAATTATCAGCCGTTAATTTCAATAAAATATTTCCGGAAGGACCTTTTTTTATGGCTTCATTGAAAGTGATAATAGCCGAAAAAGAAGTAGGAATATTAGTAGCACCATTAGATGGTGAATAGGCGTCAACTACCGGGGGAATGATATCAGTAGCATTTCCGCTATTCGTAGGGCTTGGCAATCCTGCCACAAAGTTATTTTTATTATCATTATTGTCTATTCCTTCAGGTGAGCGCTGCACAGAATTTGAAGCTGAAGGAGAAACTGTGGGGCCTGAACCTTCGTAACAACTTGCAGCACCATATCCTACAAAATCAACAACATTTGTTTCATTTTTAGGGCAATCGCTGGTATAGGCTACATCGGAAGAGGATAACAATACTTTGCCGTCGCTCGCAGACATTGGGATAGTACCCGTAACATCCGGAGATGGCAAATCTACCATCCCTCCGTTTCCTTTAGCTTCTTGTATTAAATAATAACCCTTCGCTTTAATAATACCTGAAATTTTAGTTACCTGCCATGTAGTGCCGGCTTTAGAAGCATACTGCACTGACCATCCATTCAATGCTATATCGGAAGCCCCGCTATTATATAATTCAATAAAGTCGTATTTGTAATTGGACCCATTATTCCCGCCACCACCGTACACTTCATTAATTACAACCTGGGCGTTTGCGCAGGTGGCATAGTAAAGTAGAAAGAATAGAATTGGGTAAATCTTTTTCATAGGGATTTTTTTGGGAAACGAAAGTAAGTAGAATTATACTGCATTAGAAAATCTTTAACACATGAAAATTAGGCTAATGTTTGTTGTTGCTTAATAGATATAAATATGTATTTGAATCAAAATATTTCCAGGTATTATGCATCAACACATCGATCCAATTTCATCTAGCAACCATTTTTTAATCTTCATAAACGAAAAGGCATAGCTTTTGTAGCAAAATAATAAATTTAAAATAGCATAGCATATTCCAAAATATCTACTGTTATATATTTTTAATAAATTTTCCAATAATTATAAAAAAGTAAAAATGCCTACAGAACAATACCACGAACCAGCCAATGAACTATCAACTGAGATAAGAACATTTGCTCGAATGATGCAATCATTGATTGAAGAAGCAGATGCCATTAATTGGTATGAGCAAAGAATGAGCGTTGAAAAAGATAAAGATGCAAAAGCAATTATGAAGAACGCTCAAAAAGAAGAGTTTAAACATTTCAGTATGGACCTGGAATTTCTTTTGAGAAAGAAAGATGATTGGAGAACAATCATTAATAATATAATTTCAAAGCCTGGAGATATTGTTGAGAACGGAGAAAAAGCTGAAAAGAAAGCCGATTGATTCTTAAAAAATATCAATTCTGAAATCAGTGTAGAAAAAAGTTATCAAATCCAAATCAATACGATTTGAGGTCTTCATAATAGTATATACAGGCTTACCTATTAAAAAAAAGGCACTGACCAACCTGGTGAGTGCCTTTTTATAATTCCACCTGAAAATTATTCCAGGTAACCAAATTTCCCTTCGTTATAATCTTTGAAAGCCTGTGCAATCTCCTCTCTTGTATTCATCACAAAAGGCCCGTGAGAAACAATAGTCTCGTTAATGGGTTTTCCACTAAGAACGAGAACGATAGCATCATCCAACGCTTCAATATTGAAAGTTTCTCCCACATTTTCGAATAAAACAAAATGATCCGTTTCTGCTTTTTTACCATTCACGTTTATGTTTCCGGCAATTACCAATAAAGCGGTTGTGTAATCTGCGGGGAAATCGAAATCTGCTTTTCCGCCTTTTGTCAATTTCGCATTCATCATATTCACAGGAGTGAATGTAGTAGCAGGTCCTGTAATATTCATGAATGTACCTGCAATAACTTCAATATAATTATTCCCACCTCCAAGATCAACCCGTTTCATTTCCTTATTTGAAATAGCCTGGTATTTTGGCTTGCTCATTTTTTCACTGGCAGGAAGATTCACCCACAATTGTACCATTTGAAATTCACCACCTTCCCTGCTAAATTTTTCTTCATGAAATTCTTTGTGCAAGACACCTGATGCTGCTGTCATCCATTGCACATCGCCTTCTCCTATTACACCACCGCCGCCGCTACTATCGTTATGTGCTACACTTCCTTTATAAGCGATAGTTACCGTTTCAAATCCACGATGAGGATGAACACCCACACCCTTTGGTGCTGATGATGGAGGAAAATAATAGGCGGAATTATAATCGAGCATTATAAAAGGATCCATTCTTTCCATCAGGTAAGCACCAGGAATAAAATTGTGCACCCTGAACCCGTCTCCGACGAAATGGGGCTCACGCGGTGCAACCACCATTTCTACTTTTTTTATTGCCATATTTTTGATTTTAAAACACAAAACTATCGCTTCGTACGAACGTGCACAGTGATGTAAGTTAAGAACCGCTTTATATTCATAAAGGGGTAAATTAATAAGATTTTCAAGTTATAATTAATTATGATTTTGCCTTCACCCATTTTGCGTTTTTATCCTTTAACTCCATAGGAATGTTACATCTGCAGAAAATATGAAGATGGCAAGAAGATAGGTCGGTAGGAGCGATATGTCCGGGTATTGGTTTAAATTATTTTATTATCCTCTTGCATTTCTGTACAAACGTGTGGCTTCTATGGAGCTGTGTGAAGATGATGATTTGTTATTTCTATTTTCTACTAACATGTCCCTATTTAAAGCTTTGCAAAAGCGATAATTTGGTGTTTCTTTATACTACTAGTAGATAGCTCCTATGGAGCTTAAAAACAGGTCCGGGTAGAAATTTTTAATCTCAGCCTGTAAAGCGTTTCATCGATTTTCATAATTACAAAAAATATAAAATGTTATTGTTTCTTTTTTCAATCTCAGAGCCAACCTTATATTTTTTCAAATTATATGATCAACTTTTTTGTTCCTTGTGAATTATTCAATGAATTAAAATCGTTTAATTATTAAATCCATGTTGCCTTGCAAGCGCCTTTCTGACCCTGCTTAATCCTTCGGGTGTGATGCCCAGGTAAGATGCAATCATCCATTGGGGAACGCGTAACATCAGGTCAGGATACATGTGCACAAAATCCAGGTAACGCTGTTCAGCACTGGCTCCCAGCAGCATAGTAATTCTCTTTTGCATGTGCCTGATATGATTGTTCAGCAACCTGTCATTAAAGCGAGCCAAGACATCTGGCGTATTAAATTCAAAGAAATTTTTTGGTAGAAATACTACCAGACTATCTTCAATTGCCTCTACAAAATACATGGAAGGTTCATTAAAATATAGGCTGCTCCTGTCACTAAAAAACCAATTCTCCGGAGAAAATTGTATAATGTGTTCTTTGCCGTTTTCATCAATAGTATAAACCCTCAATAACCCCTTTTCTACAAAAAAAGCGTGCTGACAAATTTCTCCTTCTCTAAAAATAAATGTCCCCTTAGAAATATTTTTTTCCACTAAGGAAGAAGTAAGTTCCTTCACATTATCACCAGAAATGCCGGTGTGGGAAATCAGATAAGATTCGAATTTAAATGGCATTTACTTCATTTAATGATATGGCAGTTATATTTTAATTAAAAACATCATGTGGTAAACAGAGAATGGTATAATAATATTATTTCATTTCTTTCAACTCGCCCTGCATACGAAACATTTCGTCCCTCAACCGCGCAGCTTCCATAAAATCCATATCCTTTGCTGCTTTTTCCATCATTCTTTTTATTTGTTTAATAGCCTTTTCAATCTGTGGAATAGTTTTATATTCTACCTGGTCTTCAGCAGCAATTG
>JBDTEF010000009.1:0-4191 GCA_039922615.1 Ginsengibacter sp. | reverse complement strand
ATAACCCGAAATTAATTCTTGGTTCCGGTATTGAAAGTGCTTTGGGTGTGCAGGCGGACAGGAATTTATTTCCTGTTACACTATTTCTTCCAAAAAAAACAAACAGGGCCAATGCCAGCGCTATCTCTGCATTAAGTGAGGGCAATGCAACGACATCCGGAAGTTTTGCCATTCAGCAGGATTTCGATAACAAATATGTCATTACGAATGTCGATTTTGTAAAGCAGCAAATGAATTATCAACCCGATGAATATAGTGCCCTGGAAATAAACCTGGCGAGTGATGCATCGCCGGAAAAATTTACAAATCTGCTTCAATCAAAATTAGGTAGCAAGTATAAAGTATTGACGAAATATGAGCAAAATACCAGCTTATACAATTCTATGCGATTGGAAAAATGGTTCATTTATGCGGTGTTGACTTTGATATTAATCATTGCTGCCTTTAATATGATTGGGGCGCTTACGATGTTGGTGTTGGAAAAAAGAAAAGATATCAGTGTGATCCAGGCATTGGGCGCTGATAAATCCATGATCAAAAAGATATTCCTCAGTGAAGGATTAATACTGTCGATTACCGGTGCAGGCATCGGAATCATCATGGCATTGATCATCTCTTTTTTACAGTTGAAATTTCATTTTATTAAACTGGAAGGCAACTCATTTTTAATTGATTATTTTCCTGTCAAATTAGTTTTTACTGATTTTATCATTGTTGTAGTTACTTCCATCGTTATCGCTTTTCTAGCTTCCTGGTTTCCTGCAAAACGTGCTTCTGAGCAAGCATTTAATTTGAAATCGTGAGAAAGGTTGTAGGCATTAGATTGCAGGTTGTAGGTTTTGCAACAAATACACTTTGTTTTAGGAAAAGCAATCAACTAAAACATTCTCTTAATTGGTGGCACATGAAAGACCTGGCAACCCTTAAAATAATTTTGGTAAAATACAAGTACAGTAAAAATAGGTTGCACTCATCCTCACTTTACGATTGTGGAGGCATTAAATATTGTTGCAATGCCTCTACATATTTTTCGAAAGCAGTAATACCTGTTGGGGTTATTTTACAGATGGTTTGAGGATAATTGTTGTGAAATTGTTTGGTGATTTCTATATAACCTGCTTCTTTCAATTTACTGATCTGTACACTCAGATTCCCGGAAGTCGCGTTCGTCTTTTCTTTGAGATACGTAAACTCAGCCTCTCTCACACTTATCAAAAGCGATATAACCGCCAGCCGCAGCTGGGAATGCAATAAGGGATCTAAATCTTCAAAGTCCATACCTACCTTTAGTTATTTACTACGTTTTTATTTCTTTTGGATTGGCTATACAAGATGATGCCGGGAATAATATACCCTAAAAAAACCGCAGCTGCAGTTATCAGCATATCATACTTAAAAATGGTACAATAAAATATAGCAATTGCGCCAATCCAATTAATAACTGCACCTATTAACAAGGGTTTAAAATGCATAGCACCACCTTGTATCAGCATCAAAAATGCATACAACATCAATAAATAGCCAAAGCCATTATTGGGGCTAACACTTATATTGATTGAAGCGATTATAACAAACAAGCTTACAGCAAATCCCACATCTACCCATTGAAGAATTTCATCTGCATAAGACTTCACTTTCTTTCTTTTGGGCTTTATGAAATTGTATAAGAAAATCACTACTGCGGCAATACCAAAAATATTCCAGCCTAAATAAACATCTTTAGCACCTGCTTCTATTCGAAAAAAAGTAGTTAATGATGCTAAAAATATTAATGAGCCCCAAAGCAACCAGCCAAAACCATTATCCACAATACGGCTTCGGGCATTCCCTATCATCTCGTGGATGATACGCAGACTTTCCGCATGTTTTAAATTCTGTTCTTCCATATTTTTAATTTTCTTTTTTATACCTCTTTTGTAAAAGATAACCCGGAATAATCCATGCTGCAACTACAGCCAATGCTATCAATAAAAGCTGGTAATCAATCCCGATAAAGGGTGAAATTGCAGCAATTACCCAGCAACAAATTCCTCCGATTATTAAAGGTTTAAACTTTATAATTACTCCTGATAAAAAGGTGGGCATCCCATAAAGAACCAACAGAATTGGATTTACCATTTCAAATTTTTTGAACTGGATGCAAATGAAAATAACTAACATCACACAGATAAAAAAAGTAACCCACACCATGGCATTTATTTCACTGGTGTAGGTTTTAGCCTTCTGTGTTTTCTTGTTCTTTACAAGATATATTGTTTGATAGATTACCACTATCCAGGTAAATAACCACACGTAATAGGCAGATGTAAATTGAAAAAAATGAAGCAAAACAAATTGAGTAATGCAGCAAACAAGAATTACCCATCCCCATAAAAGATACAAATGGCCTCTTTGACTAAACCTGTTTTTTGCCTTATTGATCATGGAGGTGATAAGCTCAATGCTTTCTCTTTCAGACATAATTGTTTCTTCATTTTCCATAAATACTTATTTGTATTGAGATAAAAAATACTGTGCAGATGATTCTCCCCATACTGGTGAAAGAGCTGATTCAGGTTTAAAACTTTTATACAGGGCTACTGCTTTTTCAAACATAGGTTTTGCAACATCTTGTCCACCTCCAAAAGTTTCAGGCGTATAATAAGCAGTTTGCGCCTGTAAAACGACCGGGCGCGGGTTAGTAGGATCCAATTTCTCTGCCTTTTCCATTAACGCTGCAGCATCTGACCCATAAGTCATAAAACGGGATTGCGGATCTACCGTCATGTGTGCAGTTGCAATCATACTTTTGATAGTTACCGTTTCAGAATTTTCTTTGCCTAAAAGAGTTTCTGCTTTTGCAATCAGATCATTGGCTTTATCAGCAATCGCATCTTTATTATTGTTGTCTTTTTCATTCATGGCCTGCTCAACTGTTGCATAAGCCGCATAGTAATAAGGAAGCCATTGCGTTTTCTCAGCATCTGCTATTCTCATAAAATCATTGGCTATTGCCGCATAGTTGTTATTTTGTCTTGCAGAATCAAGCTTTTGGATATTTTGTTTCATTGCGTTGGCATACTTTTCACTTTGAGCAAAAGAGAAACTTACGAGGCAAACAGCGACGATCATTAAAATTGATTTTTTCATTTGTTTTGTTTTAATTTTTATTTGTTTTAAAGATTTTTATTTTTAAGTTTTTGGTATTCTTTTTCTGCGAGAGAATTTCTTGACTTATACACATCTACATAATTAAATAATACACCAATACCCCAGCCTAGCATAGGCCAAATCGGCCAGGGAATTGAGGATCTATCTTGTGGCGGTGTATTATTTGTTCTTAAACTAATGTAATAGATTGTCCAGAAAAATATATTCATGATAAAATAAATCAAAACATGATATTTAAACGCCGCTCTTTTTTGCGCAGTTTTCCAAAGGATCTGGTCTTTTTCTTCTTGTTCCATAATTTTTTTTTAAATGATTAATTAAATAGTGTTTCAATATTGTCTGCCATTAATATACCATTCTCTACAACTAATTCCTTTTAAACTTTTTTCTTTCTAAATTTTATCTACAAATTATTATTAATTGCGTCTTCCGTCCTATCAATTCCCAGGCTGATAAAACAACCCAGGTACAAAAATCTTTTCGATTGTGGCAACTCTGCTACTTTATTTTGTCCATTGGCAGAATAATTATATCCATACACATTATTTGCTCCCAAGACATTTGTAAGAGATAAAACAATTACCGTATAGGACTTTGAATCCTTTTTGCCTATGAAAGGCAAATAATTTACACTTAGACTCAGGCTATTGAAATCAACCGTTTTCCCCTGGTCATTAATGGTAACTTTTCCCGGACTATTTTCCATCAGGTTGTAATAAGGACGCCCAGATGCAAATGTGTAAGAAGCATTAAACTGTGTTTTTAATGGCGTTATAAATTTTTTCACCACAAGCGACGCAGTATGCTTTGCAGAAAAAGATGGCGTTATAGCGAATGGATAATTTAAAAAATCTCTTTTTGTGTCCAGGTAGGAATAAGAAATCCAATAATCAAAATTAGGAATTGATTTTGTGTCTCTCCAGAAAAATTCAATTCCTTTTGCATCACCAAATCCTTTGTTATTAATTGCCCTGGCACCTGATTCTTCCGTTTTTACCAGGTCATTGTATTTTTTATAAAATATTTCAGTCCTGAAATTCC
>JBDTEF010000008.1:0-3342 GCA_039922615.1 Ginsengibacter sp. | reverse complement strand
CTTTCGTCATCCCTTTACACTGCGCTGTTGCACTTTGTCCCTGTACTTTTTTTAAAGTTGAACTAACCGCATACACATTTTGTGGTTGGCATATTTTGCATGGTTGTAATCCGGATTTCTTTAGCTCGGTTATCGATACTGCCTGGGATACATTTTTCACACTTCGGCAATTGGCCAAATGGTATTTTTCACCAGAAGGCGTTTTATAAAACGTCTGCGCATTTGCTGAAAGAGAAATACATCCAAATGCAATTACCAGGCAAACAAATTTTCTAACGTAAATCTTCAAGTTGAATGCATTTTGATTCATTTCACGAAAGATAAAATATTTTTGAAAGCTGGTACTAATAATTAAAAATGCTGGAGAATACTTACGACAATCCTCCTTAAAATAAAAAGCCCCGGTCTTGCCCGGCGTCTTGCTATTTATCATTAGAATAAATGAATTTCAAATGGAAAAATATTCTCCTTTAATCCACACCGCGGTGCTGACCTACGGTGCCAACCGCTAAATCCAAACTTTTCACATTTGACATCTCACATTTTACATCTCACATCTGACATCTCACATCTGACATCTCACATCTCACATCCCCTAATGCCCCGATCTCAAATACTCCTTCAAAATATCCGTCTGCGGATTTTCAAATATTTCATCCGCCGGGCCACTTTCAACTACTTTACCATAATACATGAAAACCACATTATCTGCCAGCCTTTTGGCCTGTCTTAAAATATGAGTAACCAACACAATTGTATATTGTTCTTTGAGTCTTAAAAATTCTTCTTCAATCACACGACTGGAAATAGGATCAAGCGCAGATGTAGGCTCATCGGCAAGAATTAATTCCGGCTCTACTGCCAAACCGCGTGCGAGGCAAAGCCTTTGCTGCTGGCCGATGGATAGTTTTTGCGCAGATGAATTCAGCCGGTCTTTTACTTCGTCCCAAAGAGCAACTTCACGCAAATGTTTTTCTACTCTTTCCCTTAAAATATTTTTATCCCTGATACCCTTTAATTTCATTCCATAAGTAATATTGTCAAAAATGGACATGGGCAAAGGAAAGGGCCGCTGCATCAACAAACCCATTTTTTGCCGAAGGGCAGTAATATCATTTTTATCGGATAGTATTTCCTTACCATCCAATAAAATGGAACCGCTCACTTTTAATTCTCCATACAAATCAGTAAGGCGGTTCATGCATTTTAGCAACGTCGTTTTTCCGCAACCGGATGGGCCTAAGAGAACCGTTACTTTATTTTTCGGAATGGTAATATTTACATCATTTAGTAAAAAATTGTTGCGGCATTTTACAGATAAGCCGGTGATCTGCATGGCTGAATTCACCTGGCTTTGCGGGCTTATTATTTGAGAAGCTGTTGTATTTGAAAGCATGGTTTCCGTAAGCATAAGTTTTATTTAATTTGATAAATAATTAATTTGTTCTTTTTAAAAATCTTGCTGAGATGCTGATGACCAAAATGATCAGCGTTAAAATAATGGCAGCAGCATACGCACGGTTTTGAACTGCTTCAATCGGCGAACTTAACTGAAAGAAGATGGCCAATGGAAGTGTGGCAGCAGGATCGCTTAATGAAGTTGGAATATGATCTGTATATCCCGCGGTAAACAATACCGATGCTGCATCTCCGATCGCCCTGCCAAAAGCGAGTAAAATGGCGGTCGTCAAACCCGGTAATGCCTGCCTGAAAAAAACTTTAAAAGCAGTTTCAGTTTTAGTGCTTCCCAAGGAATAAGCTGCTTCCTGTAATCCTATCGGAATCGTTTTTAGCACTTCATCCATTGCGCGTATCATGATGGGTGCGATCAATACTGAAACCGTCAGGATGCCGGCTCCCAAAGAGTTTCGGTAACCAAGATACATCAACAATAAGAATCCAAAAGCGCCATATACAATAGATGGAATTCCCCACAAAACATCCAGGAAAAATCGAAATCCGGAAAGCAACCGCGGATACCTGACCATATAAATATTTAAAAATAAAGCGATTGGAAGACTCACGACAAATGCAAGCACAACTGCTCCAATGGCAAGATAAAATGAGCCAACGATTGCATTTAATATTCCGCCGCCGCCGCCCAAGTAAAATCCACCTTCCGGTTCTTTGCTGATCACTTCCCAGGAAAGGGCAGGATATCCTTTCTCCACAATACTGAAAATAATATGGCCCAGAATGAAGAGAATAACCAACGTAAAAAATGCCGAGAGATATTTAAAAAACCAGCCTTCCATTTTTCTTTTTAAGGTCATTTCGATTCATATTTATTGATGAGAAAACGAAAGAATATATTGATGGATATAATGATGATCAGCAACAGTAATGAACCAAACATTAGCGCAGATTCATAGGAAGGAATACTCATCATTTCACCATAATTATTGGCCACCAATGCAGGCAGCGGATAGCCGGCATCAAAAACAGATTTTGGCATTTGTACCACATTTCCAACTACCATCATCAGGGCAATTGTTTCGCCTAAGGCTTTTGAAAATCCCAGGCCAAAAGCCGATAGCATGCCGGCAGCGCCTTTTTTCAAAAACACTTTTTTAATGGTTTCCCATTTGGTGGCGCCTAATGAAAGTGAAGCTTCTGCGAGTTCAGAAGGAATTTGCCTGAATACTTCTAACAGCATATTTAAAATGTAGGGAATACTCATGATGGCTAATACAATCGCACCCGCAAGCAAACTATAACCCATTGTAGATTTTCCTGCAAGCGGAGCGAGATAATCTCCTACGAGGGGAACAATAATAATGACTCCCCAAACACCATATACGACAGAAGGAATACCGGCAAGAATATCAATAACAGGCCGCATTATTTTCAACATTTTAGCGTGCGCGAAAAAGGATAAATAGATTGCAGGAAATAAACAGAGAGGGATGGTAATTAAAACCGCCAAACCCGTAACAGATAAGGAACTTACAATGAATGGCAGAAAGCCAAACTTGTCCTGCATGGGATACCATTCTGATGAAAATAGCAATGAAGAAATTGAATGTGACCGGATTAAATCCATTGATTTAAAAATCAGTCCGCCACCAATTAATAAAGGAAGCAAAAGAAAAAAGCCCAGGCATATCATCATCCATTTACCAGTGATAGAATCAATGATTTTTCTTCGCAGGGAAGGAGAAAAAGTGGCACTCATAATGCAAATAATTTAAACTTTGTTGAGTGATTATTTTGCGTCTAATTTTTGCAGTTGTTCCTTAATTGTTTCCTCATGTAATGGAACGAATCCAGCCTTGGATACAAATTGTTGCCCGTCAGTTAAGCACCATTTGAAGAAATCAAGAATGGCTTTTTGGTCAGATT
>JBDTEF010000007.1:0-25070 GCA_039922615.1 Ginsengibacter sp. | reverse complement strand
TCTGGCGGAAAAAAACCTTTGGTGATTGGAGGAATTTCAGCGCTTTTAATATCCGCGGCTGCTCATTTTTCTACTTATTTTTCAGACTATCTTTTTACTGTATTTTGGATTCTTTCAGGCATCTTTTTTGTTTTTGGCCTGCTCCACCTTGCTTTCTTTCACAGAAAATATTTTTATTCTCCAATGGATGATAAAGGAAAAGTCATTATAGGAGAATTATTGTTTGGCCTTGGCCTGGTCTTTTTTGTTATTGTGATTTTTTCGCTTCTGCAATATTTCCTTGGAGGTAACAGATCATTTTTGTTTTACCCAATGATGCTAAGCACACTTGCTTTCTTTATCCCTATATCATTTTTATACACTTTTGATGCACTTGTAAATATACCTGATCCCATTTTCAGTACATGGGAATATCCTTTAAGCAACCCGATAGAATTACCTGAGGACAACTACAACGAAAAAATTCTTGTAATCGCTTTTGAAATAGCAAAGAATGGCACTGATGGCGCTAAAACAAATTTCAGGGCAAAAGCTCCTGAAACAATGAAATTAGGAGATTTGTATTATCATTTTATGAATGATTATAACGATCAGCAAAGCGAAACACCTATCCGTTATGCTGATAATGAGTACACACCACATGAGTGGTGGTTCCATTTAAAATCTAAATGGTATCAGCAACATTTAATTCTTGATCCTAATTTATCAGTAAGAGAGAATATGATCAAAGAAAATAGTATTATCATTTGTGAACGCATACAACATTAAAGTATTAAAAGGTTATGAGAGATCAAAGAAAGCATTTTCAGGTGAACTGGATAGATGGGATGAAAATCAATAAAAATCATTTTATAGACCAGGATAACGCATTCACTGATATAGTACAGGAATCTGTATCGGTGCAACTTTCGCCTATCCGCTATGGCATTCTACCGTCATCTGCAGCAGGAGAAGATACTTTCAACGTAAAAATTTCTTACGATAATCAAAATGGTTTACGTGCTGCTGTTTTATCCTGTGAAGCGATAACTTCCGGAGGGGCAAGAATTTCATTACCCGCCTATGCAACTTCAAACAACAGCGGCTCAGGCGATTCCCTTACGAAAATATTTCCATTTTCTCCTGATGAAAATGAAAGTATATGGTGGCTGTTTTTGTTTGTTCACCCATATGAAAAACAAGCTTTCGGAAGCCCTGACCTGGCTGAAAACCCCCCAAGATTTCCTTTTATTCTTTCCTCTCACTCCATGCTCCTGGTAAATAATAATGATTACAGGCAATATTCCGGTCATCCATATGCAATGCCCATTGGAAAAGTTACTGTAAATGGGAATGTAGTAAAAATTGAGGATGAGTATATTCCTCCATGTTTTTCATTGAATGCTCATCCTGATCTTATTTCTCTTCATGCAGAATTAGATAAATATGTAGCCGATCTTGAATTATATTGTTCAAGGATCATCCAGAAAATATTTATTAAAAAACAGCAAAATGAAATTTCAGAGCTGGTTCAATTTCTTTGTGACAGGGTAATTCTTTACCTGGCGCAAGTAATCACTACCATTCGCTGGACCAGATTATATGATCCGCCAGCCATTATATTGGCCGATATTTCCACCCTTGCGAGAGTGATGAAAAATGCCATTGATATGAGAATTGGTTCGGGTAAAGATGAATTGATGACGTATCTCACAGAATGGTGTGATTTAAAACAAGGTCAACTTGAAAGTATGTTGGGTAACCTTGCCAATATAAATTTTGACAATAATGATATCAATAAAAATATTGACAAAGTGGTTGTATTTGTAAAAGTTACACTTCGTCTTTTTGAAACGCTAAGTAAACTTGAATTTATTGGCAAGAAAAAAGAAAGCGGGCTCTTTATAGAAGAACAGGGAAGAAGACAGGCACCCCAGCAAGACAATGATCCTAAAACAAAGCGCCGGTTTTTCGGATAAATAGTTATGGGGAAGGTATCCCTCGTCTATCCGGAAATATGAAGGCACACGCAAAGACATTAAAAGAATTAAACACCTACATCTCAATAAATATTTTTCGCTTATTCTTTCCACAAATACGCAATAAAAAATAAAAGATAACTGATCACTAATAAAATACACTTTTATGCAACCAATAAATAAAGACGATAGGAGAAAAGCTTTTATTTCTTTTTTACTCCTTTTTCTTTTGAGTACAGGCCTGATAATTTTGATCGTTTTTTTTAGCATCCAGGTTCCATTCAAGCAAAATGAGCAATTGACAAAACAAATGAGCGCCTATCAAAAGGAAAGAGATTTTTCCCAGAATTTTTTTATAAAAATGTCTGACATCAATAACATGCTTGACTCTATTAATACTAAATCCCAGCGACCGGATCTGTTAGATGGCGATATCACGGAAGCAATTAAAAAACTAAATTCTGAAGTTAATTCAGATTCTACTGACAATAAAAATATTTATGCAAATGTAGTCCAGGTAATGTCAGACCTTCAATCTTCAAAAAAGCAACTAAGGGAAAGGACAGGAACAGATGATAATATCAATGAATTAAAGAAAACGGTCGATGATCTGTCTGCCAAATTAAACCAGTCTCTATACCGTGAGGCAAGTTTAACCCAACAAATAATAAACATGAGTCAACGGGCGGCAGGCGGTGGAGTAAATAGATAATTTACAATTTATTCTTATGAATGCAAACAGGATTTATACACGGAAATTATTAGGATTAGATAACAGGGTCTGGATCTTTATGATTGCAATAATTATTTTGGCAATTGGCCTCTTAAGCTACACTTTAGCTGATAGAAAAGAGTGTGTCACATTCACATTCAACATTAAAGCAATTACAAACCATGCCGGCAATATATTTTATACTGATGAAACATTATCGTTTTCAGCATCTGAGAAAACACAAAATATCCAGTGGGATTTCGGCGATAATACTAGTTCACAAACAGGACAGAATGTTACTCACCGCTTTACCAAGGAAGGGAAATATTTTATAACAGCCACCATTTTCAAAGGTTGTGAAACAATAAAAGAAATTACAGTAAAAGCACCATTGGCCGCACCAATTATTATTGACAGCACGAATGTAGACATTGGAGAAAAAATTATAGGACATCTAACCACATTTTCCGGAACAAATGAAGTGTATGTTTGCGCAGCTATTGGAAATACTTATGATTGGGTAATAGTAAATCGTCCGGCAATTAAACCTGAAAGTCTTGGGTCAACTGCTAATTTTAAATTTCCAAATGCAGGAAAATATACCATCCAGGTAACTGTTGATAATGACCGCAATAAAAGATATTTTAAAGATATCGTTGTTCAGGATGTGGCTGCACCCACCAGTACTGCTCCCGAAAAAATTACGCGGCTGATTCCCCTGCCACAGGCACCACCAATACAAAATCAGCCTCAGGAAAATCAAAATCCTGCACCACCGGAAAAACAACAACAAGCGCCTGCAACTCAAGCTCCTGTTGTAAATCCTCCACCATCTGGTAAAAAGGTAGTGGGAAATGCAGGTTTTAAAGAATACCTTGAAAAGGTAATGGACAATGAGATGACTGTTGCAGATTTTGACAAATATTTATGCGGCGGTGGAAGTACCAAGGTTATTTTGAATGGAGACAAAAGAGATGTTCAAACATTTGCTTCGCTATGCAATTTCCTCAGCCAGGGGAAAGTAAAAAAGATGGTCATCTTTAAAAAGAAAATTAAACTGGTTTCTGTAGTTCAGCACAGGGATAATACAGGTTGTGTTACCTTGCTGGATGTAAATTACGACTAACCTTTTGATGACATCTAACCAGGAGGTTGTTATAATGAAATTTCAAAACAATTTCAATACGCAAAGAAATTGAGAATTTGTAAATAATTAGAGAGAGGTCTGAAAACATATTATATCTGGATAAGCAAAACTATTAGTGATGGATATAATGTGAAAAAATGTTCACCTATGAAAAACCACCAAACGCATATTAGTTTTTTACTGGCACTGATACTATTTATCAATGTGTCTTCTGTAAATGCCCAGGAAATTAAGGGAGACACTATTTATGTAAATACTGAAGCAGAAGTACTTGTCAGATTTCCTACATTGCCAGGCTTCTTTAATACAGTACCTTCAAATGCACCCTATAATTTTAAAACTGCCGGAACGGGGTTTACCGTAATTGCAAAGGAAGAAAATTCAAAATCTGCTCCATTAACTGTTTCAGAAGGTGGACGTACGCATCATTTTTTACTGGTATTTAAAAAGGATATCAATTACGATAATGATGCAGAACTTGATTATGACTATTCAACTATTAAAAAATTAGAACAACATATTAAGGATTCAAAATCAGCAAACGTCCAAAAAACCGCAACGGCAAAACTAGATAATAATAAAGCTACGGCTGTTGCAAACTCCATGGCGGAGGCTAATGCCGCAGAATTGGATATAAATAGAAAATATGTAGATATTACTTCCGAGGCTAAAAATCACATGGATCTAAAAGAGTATGCAAAAGCCAAAGAAGAATACAAGCAAGCATTGCAATTACGCCCCGGAGACCTTTATGCCAATCACCAGATAGATAAAATAGATGGGATTCTTCAGGAAGAAAATGGAAAAAAAGAACAGGATAAATTAAAGACATTATATGATGGATATATAAATGCAGGCGAAAAAGCTTTAAATCAGAATCTTTTGACTGATGCGAGGATCGCATTTCAACAGGCACTGGTTATAAAGGAAAATGATCCGACTGCTACCAATCGGATTGAATTAATAAATGATAAAGAAAAAAAGCAGAAAGAAAAAGTAGAATTTGAGAATAACTATGCCGATATAATCCGTGATGCTGATAAATACTTTCAGAAAGGCGATTATGATAATGCCGGCATACAATATAAAAAAGCCAATAACTTAATTAGCAGGCCATGGCCCCAGGAACAATTAAAAAATATTGATAAACTATTAGCAGATAAGGCAACAAAAGAAAATGAACAAAAACAGAATATCGCCAAACAGGCTGAATCGGAAAAGAAAGAACAAGAGAACCGTGAGCTCGAAAACACTTATTCTGGTTTAATTAAATCTGCGGATGAATTATTCAAATCCGGAGATTATGCAAATGCAAAAAATAAATATACTATGGCCTCTGATGTAATCAAACGTCCATGGCCTGCTGAACAAATCATTAAAATAAATTCGATTTTAAGCGATCTTGCGTTAAAAGAAAAGTCAGCAAAAGAAAAAGAATTACAACAGCAATTAGACGATAAGCGATTAAGAGATAACCAGGAAATTGAGAAAAATTATAATAATGCGATTCAAATAGCAGACAAATATTATCAGGATAATGATTACAATAATGCAATATCCGCCTATAATAAGGCTGTAGTAATTATTAGAAAACCTTATCCTGAAGATCAAATAAAAAAAATAAATCAAATCTTAGCTGACCAGGCTGAGCAGAAAAAGAAAGACAAGATCATTGCCGCTCAACAAGCGACAATAAATGCAAAATACCAAACGAGCATTCAAAGGGCTGACCAGGAATTTGATAAACGCAATTATTCAGATTCAAGAAAATATTACATTGCTGCTTCAACCCTGAAACCAGACGAAAGCCGTCCCCGTGAAAGACTTCTTGAAATTGAAAATACGCTTGAAAGTATTGCTTTGGAAAATAAAAGAAAAAAAGACAGTATTTCCACAGCACTTGAATTAAAAAAGAAGTATGATTTTTCACTTTCTATGGCCAATACTTATTTTTCAAAAGGAGATCTTGTAAATGCAAAGGCTTCTTACCTTGAAGCAATGAATGTAAAGCCAGGTGAAGAAGTACCCAGGAACCAGGTGAATCTTATCAATAAAAAATTGGAAGATATTGCCAAAGAAGAGGCGATAAAAGAAAAATATGATAATAGCATTTCGAGGGCAGATAGTTTTTTAATTGCGAAAGATCTTGAGAATGCGCTAAAATGGTATACTGAGGCAAACCAAACAGATGAGAATGCCTATTATGCTAAAGCGCAGATAAAATATCTTCAGGCTGAAATTATTCACAATCAAAAAACTGAGACAGTTGTGAAGGAGAATCAAATAGAAGTTGATTATGCAAATGCGATCGCGATTGCTGATAAAGCCATTACTGATAAAAAATACGATGAAGCAAAGTCTGCCTATTCAAAAGCATTAAAAATTCATCCTGACAATAAATATGCGTTACAACGATTTAAGATAGCCACTTACCAATTTCAATTGCAAAAAAATAACTTTACAAGTGATTCAATATCCACCATTAATAAATCCATTGCAGAGAAAGAAATAGAAGATAACCTTCACCAGAAAAAATATAATTACCAGGAAAATTCCATTCCTTATACTAATAAAGAACTTACATCAAAATACCCGGCATTCGACTTTCTTAAAAGTCCACCTGAACAATTTTATAACAGCCAGTTGATTAAATTTGAAGACCATCAAAATTTTATTAAGGAAACTTTGTCCCAGCAACCAAGGCTGACATTGGCTTCCTCTGCAAATAATATCAACCTGTTTTGCGTAGGTATCAATTTTGATAGGAACCTTGTGTATTTAAAGTTTATTTTACAGAACAACTCGAAAAAAGATTTTCTTACCGGACCAATATTGTTAACATGGACTAGAATAAATGGGAATCTTATTAAACTTTACCCTGTTTACATTTATCCTGATGTTGCGCCTATACTTCAACCTGGTAATCAGATTGCGCTAATTTATGTTTGTAAATCATACATCATAACTGAGCAGGATAATTTTCATTTTGAAATGAGCGATCGTCTAAACAAAACTAAATTATTAATTGATATACCGGGCACTATCTATACTCATGAAATGAATAGAAATTACTAATAATTATATTCTTTAAACATTAATGCTATGGCCGTAACGGTAAACAAAGACTTTAAGAATACAGAGAATTATTGATAATAAAATATTTAACTTCTATTATGAAAACTTTATTTCTGAAAATAATTTTTTTTTCTTCCCTGATTTTTATTTCATTCCAGGCTTCAGCTCATGATATTAAATTTTGTGGTGAATTGATTCCTGTTAATGATCGATTTGTAGCTGACAAATTGATGAATATATTAAAAAGACAGATTAATTATGTGAATCTGCCTGAATTAAGAAAAAGGGTAAAACTTTATTTTGGTCGGGTAGAATATTATTTAAGGGAAACTGGCTTGCCTGATGATTTTAAATATTTGGCAATAGTTGAAAGTGGATTTGAAAACAGGATTTCCAGTGCCGGCGCAGGAGGTTTCTGGCAGCTAATGCCAAATACTGCACGTGAACTGGGATTATCAGTTGACGGAAGTACTGACGAAAGAAATAATTTTGATAAGGCAACACTTGCTGCATGCAAAGTGCTGGCTAGTTATTATCTGTATATAAAAAAACAATTTGGAATTTCATCCTGGGTATTGACTACGGCTGCCTATAATAATGGCATAGGAAATATTAAAAATGCAATTAACAAACAGGGGAAAAATTATTTTCAAATGAAGCTCAATGCAGAGACAGCTGCCTATGTTTATAAAATAATTGCTGTGAAAGAATTATTTGAATATCCTGAATTGTATATGAACAATTTCGGTTATAATGTTTTTAAACCTTCTCCAACTCCGGAAAAAAATCAAATAAATAATAGTGAAGAAGACCTGACTGTTTTTAATTCAATGACAGTAAATGTTGACGAGGCAGACGGTAAACATCCTGAGAATTTAAACGAGAATGTTTTACCAACAGAAAATAAGATTATAGAAAATTCCAATAATGCTAAAAAAGAAGAGCCAACTACTATCAAATTTATTTCGGCTCAGGTAACAGGAAAATATAAAGATTTTGTAGATGGTAATCTCGTTTCCATAACCTTAAAAGAAGATCTCCAGGTTGAGAATCGGTTTACCAGGAAAGGAGTTGTTATTCAAGGCCGGGGATGGATAATTGATGATCGTATATTCATTGATCTTGGGTACGATCATGACGTCGTTTTATTTGATTTGGATAACAAAAAAGGTATTGCATTCAATTCATTAAAACACAAAGACCCGGTTATTTTGAAAATTACAGAGTCGGCAGAGTAGCATTAAATATTTCCCATACGACATTTTTCACTTCTCTTCCAACACACAAAACTCCTGTTCCAGTGAGAGTGAATGCTCATAAATAATGTTGAAAAAATCTTTCCCCCATTTGGCATAAAACAACATAAAATTTTCTGTGCGTTCCTGTAAAGATTTATCTGTAAAACCAGCAGAAGACAATGTAGCTAATTGATTTTTCAGATCGCCAAATTTCCTTTTTTCAGCCCTCAGTATTTTTCTCTCCAAACTATCTAAACCCTTAATAGCTTTTGTTTCAAGGGCTTCTGTATGTTGTAATAAAGTTACATCTATCTGCTCGGCAATTTTTCTACTTTGTGCATAAACCGCTGCCAGGGCAACTTTTTCAGCATGCAAATTAAGCGTCAGACTACTTTGTTTTTTTACTAACTCATTAAATAAAGTGGTTTCCCCTTTGAAAAGGTCAATAGGGTTGAGCGATAGTTTTGATAGAAGATCGCTAAACCTTTTTTCCAAAATAACAAAGGAATTACGCAAAACAAGCACAGGAAATGGAGTTTTATATTTATGGAATAAATCCTTTAATTGTAACCAATAGGCGAGTTCACCACCACCGCCAATCCAGGCAACATCGGGCAATATAAATTCCTGGAATAATCCCCGCAAAATCACATTTGGACTAAATCTTTCAGGATGCGCCAAAAGCTCCTTTTTTATTTCTTCTTTATTAAATTTAATATCTGTATCCTGTACCAGGAAATTGTCATTTTGCGCAACGATCCTGTTCCTGATATTATCTTTTAAATAAAATAAATTAATCTCACGGGGATAGGCCTGTGCTTTATAATTTGCTGATAGTTTAAGAGATGTTTCCTTTACGATTTCTGATGAAGTATTATTAAAAATATCATCTTCAAAAATGGAAAGCATTTCATTTTTATACTCAGCTTTGTCGGAAAGAAGAACAATTAAACCAAATTGTTTGAAAATTTCATGAACGAATAAAAAGGTAGCTTCTTCAATCGTCGAATTAAGTTTATAGGAATACCGCAGCAGATCAATTATCTCTTTTCCATATTTTTCCACTGATAATCTGCCTGAGATACGCTCAATTAGTTGAATAAGTCCTTCATCAATTTTCATTCTTCCAACAGCGCCGGTTTGCTTTGTTTTCCATTCATACGATTCGCCATCTATCTCCACATGGTTAAGTTCCTCCAGATCAGCATCTTCACTTCCCATATAAAAAACAGGGACAAATTTATACCCAGGTAATTGCGTATTTAATGTATCCGATAATTTGATGGCATGCAGGATCTTGTAAATAAAGTACAAGTGGCCTGTGAATAAATTAGGCTGATGAGCCGTGCAAATAGTAAAAGTATTTTCATTTAAAAGCAATGCTATATTGGCATTGATCCTTTCACAATTATCAATAGAATCATATTGATTATTGAGTTGTGCCACAAGTAATTTTCGATTGGTATTGAAATTCTTCCTTTCTGCAATGGCAGCTTTTATTCCCTCAAGATTTACGGGATGTTCATAGAAATCCTTTAAATCAGCTTTGCCGGAAACATAATCTTCAACTGTTTTTGAAAATTTTGATGTTTGTGAATAGGGTATGTAACTGGAAGTGAATTGTATGTCCAAGGAAATTTTTTTCAAAGATAACAATAAGCTAAGCGCTAACGAGAACGCCCTCGAGATCATAATCAAAAGCACTGGTAATTTTTACATTGACAAAATCTCCGGGATTCAGTTTTACAGGTGAATTTACTATCACCTCATTATCTACTTCCACACTATCAAATTCTGTGCGGCCAAGGTATTTCCCTGCTTCTTTCTTATCTATAAGAACTTTAAAAGTCCGGCCAATTTTTGCGAGGTTTTTTTCATAGGAGATTTCCTGTTGCACATCCATTATTTCCTGGGCACGACGTTCTTTTTCTTCTGCAGGAACATCATCGATCAGGTCATGAGCAATGGTGTTTTCTTCATGCGAATAAGTAAATATTCCTACCCTATCGAATTGCATTTTTTTCAAAAAGGTTTTTAATTCTTCCACATCGTCCAGTGTTTCACCCGGGAAACCGGCAATGAGTGTGGTTCTTATACAAATTCCCGGAATCTTCGTTTTTATTTCACCAATAATATCTTCCATTTCTTCACGGGTTATCTGCCGGCGCATCGCCTTCAACATCCGGTTGCTCGCATGCTGCAAAGGCATATCCAGGTAATTACAAATATTATCATGGGCTTTCATTGCATCAATGATTTCCATGGGAAATTTTGATGGATAGGCATAATGAAGTCGTATCCATTTCAGGCCGGGAATAGCTGCCAGTGCATGAAGTAGCGCTGGTAATTCCCTTTTTTTATAAATATCTAAACCATAATAAGTAAGTTCCTGGGCAATCAACATAATTTCTTTGATACCTCTTGCTACCAATAATTCTGCTTCAGCTACTAAAGATTCAATTGTGCGACTCACATGTTTACCACGCATCAATGGTATCGCACAAAAAGAACAAGTGCGGTTACAACCTTCACTTATTTTCAGGTAGGCATAATGGTTAGGCGTGCTTAATAATCTTTCACCTATTAATTCTGCCCTGTAATCCACGTCAAATTTTCGAAGCAAAAGCGGCAATTCCATCGTTCCAAAAAAAGCATCCACTTCAGGGATCTCCGTTTCCAGGTTTTGTTTATACCGCTCACTCAAACAGCCTGTAACGTATACCTTATCAATTTTTCCACGTTTTTTTAAATCTACCTGTTCCAATATGGTATTAATACTTTCTTCTTTGGCCAGGTCTATAAATCCACATGTATTTACTACAACAATATTGTGATCTAATTTTTTACTCTCATGCTTTACATCAAAATCTGAAGCAGCTAATTGACCACTCAACACCTCACTGTCGACCATATTTTTACTACAGCCAAGCGTAATAATATTTACCTTATCTTTTTTAAATTTTGTCTTCATTAAACATTGAATTAAAAATCATTTTGTGCACTACAATTCCACCCCGCCAAATAAACTCTCTACAAAATCTTTTTTATTAAAAACCAATAAATCTGTTGCCTTCTCTCCTACGCCAATAAACTTCACCGGTATACTAAACTGATCGGCAACTGCCAATACTACACCGCCTTTGGCTGTTCCATCCAGCTTTGTGATTGTCAGCGCTGTAACATCTGTAGCTGCCGTAAAATGGCGGGCCTGTTCAATTGCATTCTGGCCTGTACTGCCATCCAATACGAGCATTACTTCATGTGGCGCGCCTGGCATAGCTTTATTTACAGACCTCTTTATTTTATTCAATTCATCCATGAGATGAATTTTATTATGTAATCTCCCTGCAGTATCAATAATGACTACATCTACATTCTTTGCTACCCCACTCTGCACGGCATCGAAAGCCACTGCACTAGGATCACTTCCCATTGCGTGTTTTACAATCGGAACACCGGTTCTTTCACTCCAGATACTCAATTGCTCTACTGCAGCTGCCCTGAAAGTATCTGCGGCTCCTAACAAAACAGATTTTCCGGCCAATGAAAAATTATGTGCCAGTTTTCCGATCGTAGTGGTTTTGCCAGCGCCATTCACGCCAACAACTAAAATTACATGAGGCTTATTTGCTGCAGGTAATTCGTAATTTACATAAGAAGTATCCTGGGGTGAGTCGACTAAAAGATGTTGAATTTCCTCTTTTAGAATTCTGTTTAATTCCGAAGTATTTACATACTTGTCCCTTGAAACTCTTTTCTCAATTGCGTCAATAATTTTTACAGTTGTATCTACACCTACATCTGCACTTACCAATGCATTTTCAAGATCATCCAGCACTTCCTCATCTACCGTACTTTTACCTGCAATGACTTTCGTCATTTTTTGAAAAAAGCCTTCTTTGGTTTTTTCAAGTCCCTGGTCAAGGCTTTCCTTCTGTTCTTTTTTACCAAAAATTTTATCAAAAATTCCCATTTTCTTTGAAAGTTTTTAGGGGTAAAATAAAGAAAGCTATCCGCAATTCAAATGCAGGATAGCTTTAGTACAATATTATTAAAGGCAATATTAACTTGCTAAGAATTCCTTGATCTTGTCTTTATGTACAATGGATTCCCTGAAAGTATATGATCCTGATTTAGGACTACGAACTGCACGCACCACTTTAGTCCAGTTTTTAGCGTCAGATGCTGCCTTTTGATCTTTTGTTTTTATCGCCGTTTTAGCTGATTTTGCCATGATTATTAATTTTAAAAATGTAAAAATGTATCTTTTAATGCTAGTAAAGCAATGAAACACTTTTCTATTCTGTGTAATTTACTTAATTTCTTTATGAACAGTTACCTTTTTTAGGATTGGATTGAACTTTTTCAATTCCAAACGCTCCGGGGTATTTTTTTTGTTCTTTTTAGTAATGTAGCGGCTGGTACCGGGCATTCCTGAAGTCTTGTGCTCAGTACATTCTAAAATTACCTGTACCCTGTTTCCTTTTTTTGCCATGATAAATATTTTTAAAAATAGTTGATTAGATTTTAACGCCTTTTGCGCGTAATTCTTTTACTGTAACGTATAAACCATTTTTATTAATGGTGCGGATTGCTTCTGTAGATAATTTCAAAGTGATCCATTTATCTTCTTCTGCAAGGAAATATCTTTTTTTCTGCAGATTGGGTAAAAATCTTCTACGCGTTTTGATATTGGAATGAGAAACCGTATTACCTGTGATAGGTCTTTTTCCGGTTAACTGACATACTCTGGCCATGATGTTCTTTTTTTTTCGGACGGCGAAGGTAGGAAAGAAAATTTTATTTAAAAAATAAATTTACTGTTTTTTAATAATGACTTTACGGATTCAGAACAATTGTATTTAAGATGCAAAAATCTAATAATCTCGTTAAACATGAATTTCTTAATCAAAAATTACACAACAAGTGGGGAAACAAAATCATCAAATAATAATATATTGTTAACTTCCTAAAAAAGTTTACATTTTTATTCGACCATTACTATCAATTATTCCTGTTGCAATCTTAATACCTTGCATCAAGAAAAGCATATTAGCTATTAAAGAATTCTACTTGTGATTGACTGGAGACTTAAAATAATTTACAGTTGCCCTGATCACTCCTACAGTAGACATAATCATTAGTGAATATATAGTCAAATAATATTTATTAGGAATACTGTGGGTAAAAAAGTCTGTCAATGATAGAAATAAAAGAAAATTTCCAACTAACCAGATGCCGATTATTAAAGTCAGTCTTTTTTGGGTTGGATGAGATATCCAACTTTCCTTTTGCCATAATGAATTTTCTTTTCTTGCTTTAATCATTTTTAATGTTTAAATTTTAATAGATTTCTCATCTCTGAAAGAACTGACAAGGTTAACAATAATTTCAAAATTAATCCTTTTGATGCAACGGCATAATTTATGATGCATATTTAACATGGAAACATTTCAGCAGGTCATAAATAGTAAACTACCCGTTTTGGTTGATTTTCATGCTACTTGGTGCGGTCCATGCAAACAAATGGCACCGGAATTACAACGTTTTGCGCAAAATAATAAGGAAAAACTTAGGGTAATAAAAATTGATATTGATAAAAACCAGCAAGCAGCGCAGCAATATAATATTCAGGGTGTTCCCACTTTGATCCTTTTTAAAGAAGGCAAAGTTCTTTGGAGGCAATCAGGTGCTATGAGTAGTCAGCAGATTGGCACTTCTGTAAATCCGCATTTGTAAAAGCCTCCCTTACATAATTATAATATAGTTTGGTATGTAATTGTTTATTCTACTTCCTGATTTTTTTATTGGAATTAGTGTCAATCTTTTAACTCTGAATCTTTGGTTTATGACACCTGATTATTTCATTGAGATAAAATGCTCCTATTATTAACACCAAAGTAATGATAGAAATAATTTAATCTAAAAAAAATTTAATTAAGAATCTTCCTTCCAAATGATTTTCATATAGTTCCTTCTAAATATACGTAAATAAGATAGTACACAAATAAACACTCTTTTTGGTCAGGGTAATTATTATCTCTAAAAAGGCCTAATGAAATCCCTATTTTTTAAATAATCATAATTGATCGCGATTAAATAGCAAGTACCAATTATTTTAATGCTATTTATAATGATACAGATAAAGGTATCATAATACAGGATAATCATGCTTTGTAAATATCATATCTTATATACCCCAGATTTCCCCAATGGAATTATTTTCCCCATTTTGTTTATATTTTACCGTGAAAATATAAACAATATGTTATTAAAATGCCAAAGGATAGAAGAGGATAAACCATTGAAAACGAACACTTGCCTAATCATTATGTACTATAAACCTAATTTTTATAATATTTAAACATTTAAAAAGTAAATCTTGGAACAGATATTGTTTAATTTATTGAAACTTTATTTAAACAACAAAACTTAAACATTATGCAACAACCAACCTTCAAAAGAATAATACCAATTACATTGGTCGCTTTATTCTTTCTTTTTTCTTTTTCTTCATGTAAGAAAGACAACAATCCTGTAGAGACCCCCGGAACAATTACATCAATCGTTTCTTCGTCTCCTGATTTCACGATTTTGAAAGCTGCCGTAGTTAAGGCAGGTCTTGCGGCTACTCTTGATGGTGCTGGACCCTTTACAGTATTTGCTCCGACAAACGACGCATTTATTGCTTCAGGAATTACAATGGCAAGCATTAATGATTTATCGGCAGACGCTTTAAAAAGTATTCTTCTTTACCACACTTTGAGTTCAAAAGTTCTTGCTAAAGATGTACCTGCAGGTCCAAATGCAAACGTTGCTACAGTTAATGGAAAAGATATCTTCCTTACAAAAAACGACAAAGGCGTATTTGTAAATGGTATAAATGTTACTAAAGCTGATATCATGGCTTCAAATGGTGTAATACATACTATTTCAATGGTATTGATGCCACCATCAGGAAATATAGTTGAGACTGCAGTTGCCACTCCCAATTTTAGTTTTTTAGTAGCGGCAGTACTTCGTGCAAGCCAGGGAAATACAAACGTTGCTGAAGTTTTATCAGGTGCAGGTCCGTTTACACTATTCGCTCCGACCAACGATGCTTTTAAAGCAGCTGGATTCCCAACAATTGAAGCAATTAGCCAGGCAGATCCTAATACACTAGCCACAATTCTTACTTATCATGTAGTAGCAGGGAGAGTATTTTCTTCAGATTTAGTAAACGGTTCAATGCCTAAAACATTAAACGGCGGAACAGTTACGATTGATCTAACTAATGGTGCAGCAGTGAAAGGAAAAGCCAACACATCAGCATCTAAAATTACCAGTGCCAATTTGGTTACTACAAATGGCGTTATTCATACAGTAGACCAGGTTTTATTACCTTAATTTTTGATTAGTTGTAATTATAAAAGGCCTTCTTATTTTTCTTTTGAAAAATAGGAGGGTTTTTTTTTGATCTAATCTGTAAATCCCTTTAAACTGCGGATAACTTATAACATCCCCTATCAAAAATCAGGTATTAATTTATTGATAAAGAATGAATTGGAAAGATAAATCTGAATTATAAAAAAAGCAGGTTATTTACTTACAATTATTGATGGTTAATTAAAAACCTTTATTACAAAAGACATCTTCGTCAGTTTTGGAAAGATTGAGGTATAGAATCAAAATAATAGACAACCAAATAACTATAATAAAAAAAATAATTACTCAAATTCTCCTGATCAACACGACCTTTCTTAATTATAGTATTTTGCCATCAATAGCCTTGAATTGGTAAAATATAGCCATAAAAATTCCAGTTACAAAAGCTACATTTATTTTGATCATTTATCCTTTTCAACAGGAGGAGTATTCTTAGGATGCTGAACACCTTTATGGCAAGTGTAGCACGTTACATATTGCAACATATATTGGGTAGAATCAGTCATAAAATTTGACGACATTGTTTTACCTGTAGAATCAATCTGCTCTTCGATGTCGTTGAAATGATTTTTATTTATATCAATTGACATTGACATCATTTTGCGGGCAATTTGCTTCTCTGGTTTATCATCACTTGCAAAATTCATTTTGTTGGTACTTTCATTTTTCACATGGCAATAACTACATTTTACACCCAACGAAGCCGTAAAATGATGCATGATAGTATCCAACCTGTCTTCTGAAATATCCTGTGGCAATATTTTTAAATTGTGCCAGCGTGGCTGGGTGGTAAAAGCCTGGAATATAATAATGCTAAAAAGACAAGAAAAAATAACTATTAAACTCTTTTTCATAAATATAAATTTGTATACCCCGAAATTATTAAAAAATAAATGGAAACAAAGTAAATTTTTACAAAAAGATGACAATTACTGCGGATTCGTTTAATATTATTTTAAACCAGGTTCCATATTTAAATTATTCATAAGGTCAGAAAAATTTTCAGCACCGCCATTTAATTGATTATGCTATTTATTAGGATTATTTAAGAAATCCTTTTATCAATGAACGCCACTGTATTTCTGAAAATCCCAATTTCGCAGCCAGTCCAATCAAAGAATTTCTGACTTTATCAGTCATGTTGGTTTCATGATTGATCATTTCATTCCTGCCAAAATATCTTGAATAAATTATTTCGCTTTTCCTTTCAATAATGAAAGTAGAGGTAGCCTCCTCTGTAAAAAAATGAGCAGTTTTATTTTCTTTTTTGGTAGGATTTGAACAAGGCCGCACCATAAAACCCACCAATTCATTCTCTGCTGCGGAATCTCTTTGGTCAATTATTTCCTCAATCCTTACCCAATCGTATCCATTACCAGACTTACTTCCCGGACCAGGAATATCTATCTGAATGTAATTGCCTTTCTTTGGTAATTCAAAAAGTGATTGCCCGTTTTCATCTTTTAAAACAAATTCGGCACTGCTGCCGGAAGTATCTGCAGTAGATTGCCATGAATTGATATCCAATAATTTATCAACTGCCCTATCAAATATTTGCAACGCATCTATGCGGTTATTACAAATTAATCTTTCGTCCACTTCATTATGTTTACCTTCTTCTTTTCTTGGTACCAATTTATCCTGTTGATTTTTATTCATAGAATTTTTTTATAAAATAAAATAAATAATGTGCCATTTTACCAGGCAACTACCCATTATTTTTCCTGATTTGCTACAATTTATTGCCAACGAAAAACAATATTTTTATCAGTTAATATGGATATGTTATAATGATCTAAAAATTAGAAGATGGGAATAAAAGATGGAAATTTTTTCGATAATTTCACCATTATTCAAAACCAATTAAAGCAATATTATTTGACTGATCATTACATAGAGTAAAAACAGGTAGTAGAAATCTTATTTAACCTATCGAAAAATCGTCCTATGAATAACATGTCAATAATAACTATTGCCTTTGGCTGCTTAATCATCCTACTATTCAGCAGTTGTAAAAAAAATATCAACGCTGTTTTTGGCCATCAAACAGATCTTTCTGATAGCAAGGTTATTAGAGATATTGTCTATGGAAGTAATGATGATTGGCAAGGCCGGCAGCAAGATTTAAAAATGGACATTTATTTGCCGAAAAATGAATCGGCTACTTCAAAGAAATACCCGGTATTGGTTTTTATTCACGGAGGAGGTTTTCAAAAAGGTGACAAATCAACTACAGAATCATTTGCAGCACTGTTGAATAAAAAAGGATATGCAGTTGCTACCATCAATTACAGATTAGGATGGACAAATGATACCATCGAAAATTGTAATGATGACACACTTCAGGCAGTGGAAGCAGTTTATCGGGCTATGCAGGATTCGCGCGCAGCTTTGCGGTTTATTGCGGCGTATGCAGATAAATACCAATTGGATGAGAATTGGATTTTTGTAGGAGGTTCAAGTGCAGGTGGTGTTTCCGCTTTAAATGCAACTTATTACACGCCATCATTGGCAGAAATTGCTTATCCCGGATTAGATAAAAAGCTTGGGCCATTAGATGCAGGGAACGATCTAAACAATGGTTACTCCATTAAGGCTATAGTGAATATGTGGGGGTCCATAGACGATTTAAATGTCATCACAAAAGACGGGGCTAAACCAACTATTTTCTTTCATGGGATGCTGGATAATGTAGTTCCTTATGATATAGGCCATTTATATTCATGTGAAAAAATGCCGGTAGAATATGGCTCTAAACCAATTTATGACAGGCTTACCGATTTTGGCGTTTCCGCGGTTGCTCATATAGACCGTACAGGAGGACATGGCGTGTATGATAGAATTTTTCAAACCAACAACATTGCCTGCTTTTTAAAAGGTGTAATGAATCGTGAACCGCAAAAAGGTTATTTTTATAATTTTGAGGGTGATTGTGGAGAACACTAAATTGAAACTGTAAAGCTTAAAAGCCGGTAAATTGGTTTATTCTTTTTTAGAGTTGATCATTGCCTGGCTCGTCTTCTGCGATTGGTAAAAAATTCTTCAAAAGTATCAAAGTCCTTACGGTAGGATAGCTGAATACCTGTCCTGTTCCGACGTGTAATGCCGGCAAGATCTCCAGGATCTGCATCACTTCTGTTGAAACCAATCACCCTGAATCTTCCGTCAGGCGTGATTAAATATTCAAATGAAACATCGGGAGTGAAGAGAAAGTTGGAATTGGTATTCTGTGTCAGTCGGTAATCTACATTACCGCCGACGGTTACTAATAATTTATTATTTAAAAATCCTTTTTTGACGCCGAAATTTCCCACATTTTGAATTTCTTTTTGGGTTCCTCCTTTTTGAAAATTGAAATCAGACGTGTTGATATTCGTGTAAAGATTGACCGAATTGGTATTTAATAATTTCTGAAGCCATGTGTTCAACGAAGCTGAAAGAGTGGTTGATAACAATTGCCCTACTGTTTTTGTTACAAAATTCCCGGTGTTATTTGAAGTCAGCAAACCCTGGTCATTGTTCATGAAAGTATTGAACAATAGAAGAGAAGCCACCTGGTTGAGCAATTGATTGTTATCAGATTGGTATCTTGTCTTCAAATATTCATTTGCGATAGGATCAGATTTCAAGGGATTATTAAAGGGAAATTGGAATTCAAAGCCAGGTTTCGGATCTTTCAACGTTCCCCTTAATTTGAATAGAATGTCAACATCTCCTCTTGTATTTGCTATGCCCGTACTGGTCGGAATATTATTGAGGATCACATTTTGTGCCCTATAAATGGCATCCAGGTTCAGGTTAGCAAGGTATGGATCGCCCTGCCATTCAATATATCCTTGCTGGAGTGTAAAAGGCGTTTTTAAAAATGTTTGGAAATTAAAAGTGTATTCACCTTGTTCAATATCATAACGTCCACGAATTGTCAATGGATCCCGTGTACCTGCAGAAATCAGCAATTTTCCGGTTCCCTGGGCTTTAATTACATCTCCCGTAGTTTCATCAAGTATCACATCAACTTTTGCCAACGGATTGGCATTGATCTCCATATTCACTTTTATATTTGTATTCTCCCTAGGACGGAGATCTGCTTTCATTTCCCTTCCATATTTGATAAACTCTATATAATCCAATGTACCCGTTTCTGCACTTTCTCCAATAGGCAAATAAATATGGCTGCTATCTGTGGGTTCTCCGGTAATATTCATCACCATATCCGATATTGGACCATTAATAGACATGTCGGCTTTGCCGATCATGTTACCATAAAACTGGTTATTATCTGCTGAAGTCGTATTTAGCAAAATAAACCGTCCCCTGTTATTTCCCACTTCATCCGTAACCATGTGAAGGTTATTGAAATAAAAATTATCGAAAAAATGGTGTGAGATGCTACCGGTAAGTGTGGCTGTATTATTTAAGGTATCAATCAATCGGATATTTCCAAAATCAATATTGTCCGGCTTAAAAGTGATGACGGAATTATCTGCGAGCACATAGCGGCATTTTGTATAATCTACCGTGAGTGAAGTTTCATCGAGGTTTATTTTACCGGTTAATTTTGGATCTGCTGTGGTTCCGATGATGTTAAGTGTTCCTGTTGCCCGACCGTAAATATTACTAAAAATTCCACCTAAATATTTTTCTAAAATATGAATGCCTGATTTATTAAAAACGACGGCTCCATTGATCTGGCCGATTGAATCATTGGTATTGATTCCCAAATTTGCTTTAAAATTATATAATTCATTTTCCGAAACCACGTTGGTTGTAAGCATGGCTGATTTTACCATGTATTGGCCATTCGCTTTTATTATGCCGATGGAATCTCCTTCAAATTTGAATTGATCAATTTTGGTGTTGAATTTTATATCCGTTTTGCCGAATAGATCACCCACATTTATTTTGCCGGACAATAATCCACCCAATTGTGGTGTTTTAAGAAACATCGGTGTCAGATCTTCTATCACCAGGCTTTTCAACGAAACAACAAGGTCGTTACTATTATTGGTTTCTGAAGGTTCGGTAGATACAACTATTTCCTGGTCGTCCTGTGTCAATCTAACATCCTTTGCCATCAATATTTTATCTGCCAGGGTGATTGTGCCTGCCTTTTGAATATTCCACGTTTTTTTATTGATGGTAAAAGTGGAAGGATTGAATGTTAGCATAAAACCTTGCCTATTCGTTTCCACCCGTGCTGACAAATCAATTGCACTAATCGCTTTATTGGCAGTAGCATTGATTGTTACATCTGAAATATCGTTGGCAGCTACAATTCTAAATTTCGTTTCGGGTGAATGTAGACTATCGTTAATAATTACATCACTTATTTCCCCCACCAGGGAGAGTGTATCCTGGGTGCCAATAGCGGATAGATGTGTATCATTAAAGGAAATATTTCCAAATTTAAATTGAGGAACATCCACAATAAGATTCAACTTGTTTTCAGCTACATTTATATCTCCTGAAATGACCGAATTATCCAGGCCCGTAATTTTCCTGTTAAATAAATTCAGGTAATCGCTTATTTCTCTTGTTTTTATTTGAAAAGTAAAGTTTTGGTTGGGCGTTTTGTGTAAAGGTTTATTAATGTAAGCGGGGTAATATTTATTTAAGAAAAGCTGGAATGCTTCAGGTAATTCAAGGATTTTAAAATCACCGTTTATTGAGGCTTCCAACTCATTTGTAGTTAATGTCAGTAGTTTATTCCCATCAGACAAGGAAGAGTTTAAGAATAATGAGTCAAAAGATAAATGTTGTGCGTTATCGATCAGTACTGCATTGTATAGCCTGGCTGATCCCAAAAAATTATCAATATTACTCCCGGTAAAATCAAAATTAATATTTCCTGTAAGCGAAATGGTATCTTTTGAAAACCCTAACTGCCTCAAATTAAAACGATCGATATTAGCGCTGAGATTGAACCTTGGATCCTTTTTACTGAAATTGATAGAGCCAACCAATGTATCAATAATGACATTGTCATCATGCACACTTGCAGTGCCGGTAAACAATTTCCGATCTAACTCACCATGTGCAATAATATTTTTGTAGGTGTAATTATTAAACCCAATATTCCTGATATTACCATCAATGAGCACCTGGATTTCATTTTCCGAGAAACCTTTTCCATCGATCTTACCATCAAAAGCAATATTTCCTAATTGGGAATTATTGATAAATTTTCCTAATTGGAAATTATCAGTAGAGAGGGTTCCATTATAAGTAGCTCTACCTTTACCTGGTATTTGCAGATGGAGATCCGTTTTCAGTAATCCGATATCCGTGGATAGGGTACCATATGCAACAAAATCACGAATGTACCCGGTGTAACTTCCAATGAAGATCATATTTCCGAAGGCACTTAATCTTGGGTTAGCAATTCCCCTTAAAGATGGAAAGAGGCTCGATAACTCACCATAAGAAGTTCTTAACAGGCGGGATCTGAAATCAATAAATGTTTCATTTATATCGGGTAAGCCTTTCAGGCTGATATCTCCGTCAAGAAAGTTAGTCCCGCCGGCATTGATGATCATTTTCCTCGCAGACAGATTATCTATTTTCCCATAAGCTTCGCCGCTCATTTTAAAATCAGTTTTCCATGAAGCAGTTTCGGGGGCAAAATAGGCAATATCATCACTACTGATTATACTATTTTTAAAACGTCCTTCTAACTTTACTGCATGAATGAAATCAGACATATCCTCAGAAAAAGATTGATAATGCATGGCATAATAATCCCGCAGTTGACTTTTTTCAGTAACTAAATCCAATTGGTTAAACTCCATCAATGTTGGCGTTAATACATAATCGGTGCTTAATTTTTTAATTACAAAACCACCTCTGTCCTTTAAGCTGATATTTACGGCAGACCGCAAAGTATCCCCTTTCAATTCAACATTTTTTAATGACCCGTTTAAAGACGAAAGAACGATATGCCTGGTGTCAAACATACCATTGATGGGCGCTTCACCGCCTTCTCTTTCCAATGCAATATTTCCATCTTTTAAATTTATATTTTTTACCTGAATACGCCATCCTCCGGTATTCCATTGTAACATGGAAGAATCAGGCCCGGTAATTTCTTTTTTAATAACCGGCAATTCAGGCCTTGTGCCTGTGTAATCGTACTTGGAATAAATGGGTTTATATAATGATATTGTTGCAATGTCAATGACGTTATTGGCAAGATCGAACCGGTTTGCCTGCACATTCATTTCTCCAACAGCGTATAAGGTATTCACACCTTTCCAACCATCTTTCTGCCAGAATTTTACATTTTTAAAATGAACCGTTTTTAGATCAAGGTGAATGACATTTTTAGAAGTATCCTGCTTCTTCTTAGGACTGGAAAAATAGTCAACCATAAATTGATAATTCCAAACAGAATCAGTTCTGTTCATATTCACCAATGCATCATCCAGCCCAATGTATTTTAAAGTAATATTATCCCTGAAGAAAAACCAATCTGTAATATCTACTTTAGCTGAACCGGCATACAATAGCGTATCCTTTTTATGATCCAATATCAACAGGCCATCCATAGACATTTTGTCAAAGAGTTGCAGGTCTATATGCCGGATGGAAACTGTAGTATTCAGATTTTTAGAAAGTCTTTTGGTAACCTGGCCAACAATAAAATTCTGGAAAAAACTGGTTTGCAACAATATCCACAGCACTACGATCAACATCAATACGGATAGAAGAATCTTAAGAAATATTTTATATGCTTTTTTCAGAGTTGGCAAATTAGTGGCGAAATTAATCAAAGCGCAGCGTAAGGCAAAGTTTGCGCTTATTAATTATTATCTAATTTAATAGGGAATGGAAAAATTATTTGACTAAATATTATTATATAAAGTTTCTCACTTAATTTATGACTTAAAAAGTTTTCATTTTCCTAATGCAGGTCAATCACTAATGACACAAATGATTGATCTATCTATTTTTATATAATTACTATTTTATAGAAAATGAAGTACGGCATACAGCGCTACAGTAGATATCACTATCCACAAGATAACACCTTGCAATAGTGGTTTTAGCCCTACTGATTTCAGCACCTTTGCGGACAAACCAGAACCAATTAAAAATAGGGTAACTGTTAAGCCGATCTTTGCTATTACCACCAAAATTCCGGATACCGGATGAATTACCGGAAGGTAAGTATTCACCAACATTGCCAGTATAAAAAATCCGATAAAATAGGGAATTTTAATTTTCTGTTTTCCACTTTTGAACATGTAGGAAGAAAGGAAAGCAATAGGAATTATCCACAAAGCTCTCGCTAATTTTACAGTGGTAGCCACCTGCAATGCTTCTGCGCCATATTTGTTTGCTGCGCCAACTACAGAACTAGTATCGTGTATAGCGATGGCTGCCCATATGCCAAATTGGTTTTGGGATAAATGAAGGTAATGGCCAATAGCCGGGAATAAAAATAAAGCAATAGAATTTAAAATAAATATGGTACCTAATGCGATTGAAATCTGGTTCTCCCCTGCCTTAATAATAGGGCTCACAGCGGCAATGGCACTACCTCCGCAAATAGCAGTACCACAGGATATAAGATGAGAAGTTTTCATTTCTATTTTCAATACCTTCCCCAGTATAAAACCTAAAATTAAAGTACCAAAAATGGAACAAATGGTAAAAATGATACCTTCTTTGCCAGCCTGGACGGCACTATGAAAATTCATTCCAAAACCTAAACCAATCACTGATGCCTTTAACAAAAAAGATGTCGCTTTATGATTGTAAAAAATATAAGGATTGCCAATAGTTTGTGCTACTCCTATACCTAAAAGCAATGCAATCGGCGGAGTGATCAATGGCGTCAGGCAAAGAATTAATAGCAGGATAAAAATAATCTTCTTTGGAGAAAGACCATCTTTAAAAATATTTTTAAATTCAATATCTGATGATATATTATTTTCCGCTTCCATAATGGTTTCATTTTTAATACTGCAAATTTCAGGAGAAATCTGTGTAGTTTAAAATAGCAAAAAGTCATAGCCTATTCCCTGAAGTTATGATTGGTTGCGAATCTCATAAACAAGTTAGAGATAGATTCTGCCTCTCCATGGGATTGGATAAAATAAAAATAGCGTTCAATTTTGAGACCTTTGATATCAATAATTTTAAGATCATTATTTTTTAATTCGTCTGAAACGGAATGAATTGATAAAAATGCAAAGCATTGGGAACTCATTAAATAGGATTTGATACTTTCTGTGCTGGCGAGTTGCATTTCTACCATTAACTCCTTCAGACTTATTCCTATTGACTTTAAGGCGTGAGCAATTACTTCAAGACTGCCTGATCCCGGTTCTCTTAACAAGAATGGAAATTGAAGAAGGGTTTTTAGCGTGACAATTTCTTTTTTTGAATTTGCATTCCTGGCGGATGTCAGCAAAACAATTTGATCTTTTAAAAATTCAACATATTTGAGAGACGTGCTTCTTGAGTGACCTTCAACAATTCCCAGGTCAATGGATCGGTTTTCCAGCAAC
>JBDTEF010000006.1:0-58229 GCA_039922615.1 Ginsengibacter sp. | reverse complement strand
CCCGCCATCTTCGTCGTGAAGATGAGAAGTTAGTTGGTATCGATGAAATCGCTCCATTCATGGTGATTGAATTTGACCGTAATGATAAAAAAATCATTTTGAGTCATAGCCGTATCTGGGAAAAAGTAAAAGCGGATGAAGTAAATGCTCAGATCAAAGAGAAAAGAGCAGATGCTGAAACTACTAAGAAAGCAGTAAAATCTATTCAGAGTAAAGTTGAAAAAACTACTTTGGGCGATTTAGGCGTTCTTGCTGCTTTGAAGCAGAAAATGGATGGTGATAATGCTGAACCTGAAACATCATCTACAACCGGTAAAGAAGAAGAAACAGAAACAGTGCAAACTCCTACTCCACCAGCTGATGAGCCGAAGCAAATAGTTGCTAAAGCTAAAAAAGCTGCAAAGAAAGATGAAGCCGTTGATGAAAATGAAGAAGACGAAACTTCTGAAAAAGAAGAAGTAGCTACTGAAGCGAAAGCTGAAGAAACATCTGAAACTACAGATGAAGTTGCTGAAAATAAAGAGGAAGCTTCTGAAGATAATGATGAAGCGAAAGCTTAGTCAATTGATTTATTGCTCATAATGTTGGGCAGTATAAAACTAAAATCCCGTTACAGAAATGTAGCGGGATTTTTTTTGCTTAAATATTTTTCGATAAATGGTTTATACAATGGATCAAATGACATTGTACTGCGGTTCCAAATGTAACACGGAAAGTATTGGATATAGACGCACCTTAGCTTGTAGAAGTTGAAAGCTGACCTTTTAAGATAACAGAATAATTCTGTTGCAGATCCTTAACTGAGTAAGCGTGCTATATTAGTAGAAGAAAAATTTCATGTAAAAATTTGGTAGCTCCATAACAGCGAAATGTGAGTTGTTTTGGATTAAGAATTTATATTTGGTTTTAAAATAACGTACAATGGCATGTCGCTCCTACAGACATTTTTGACCAATAAATCGAATTTGCTGCTGCAACTAACATGTCGCTCCTATAGTGCTATTGGAAAACAATAATTCAATGTATCCTATCTCTACAGCCAGTATAAAGCTTTCTAGTTTAGTAGATATTTTGGTAATTCCTGTTGCATTGATATGGCAAAACAAGGTGGTTTAAAAGATAAATTGAGCAAATCATTACTCACTATCTCTTCTCTATAAGATCCTGGAATGGGCCAGTAAATTAGTTCTTTATTGTATGCACCTATAAAGAAATGTAAAAGAAGTACAAACAAAAAAATTACTTCACTTTCAACGCACAATAATTCAAAATCTTAAAACGATGGACAAAGCGTTTGTTTGCGATTGCCAAAATATTCGTTATAAAAACCTTTTTTCATTAGATTAAATTCATTGGCGCCCATCGAACGATTGTAATTTTTAAGCGTGGAAACAGTGGCATCATAGCTGAATGTAAAGCGCACATTATTTACCTCAAGCCCAACCATCGGAATTAACGCATCTCCATAGCGATAATACAAACCGGCAATTATTTGCTTTGATCCATTATCTGCCAAATTGTACGCAGCGTTCATGCCCACCATCAATTCGCTGGCATTTTGCTGATTGGTATAATAGGCATTGGGATTGACGATCACATTTTCTGCAACCCTGAAAATTCCATTCACGAAAGCAATCTCTCTCCTGCCAATACGCTCATTTCCATCGTTTTCAAAAAAATCTTCCTTTGGTGTATTGATATGATGAATGGAATATCCTGCATTAATGTATATGTTTTCCGTAGGAAAAAATGCATAATTCAGACCAACCTGCAAATCAAAATAACTGATATTATTGTTTATCAACTGGGCGTTAGTAGGTATTTTAGCATCAAAAAATTGGCCATCAAATTGATCAGGAAAAAGCAATTTCGTTTGATCAACTCTCTTATTGGCCCAGCCTACATTGAACCCTGCACTTAAGAGACTACTGGCACCAAGCATTTGGTGGTAGGCAATAGATCCGTATATTTTTGTGGAAGTAAGACCGCCTGTTCCCGCTACATCTCTTAAAACTACTCCGCCTAAACCCATCCAGCCGTTTTCTATTTTATTACGAAAAACCTGTGCGTCACCATAAATACTCATTGTTTTATATGGTTGGGCAAGGATATTTGAATACTGATTTCTGTAAGAAGCACCTAATCTGTAATCTGCATCAGGTATAAATCCCGTGTTGGCAGGATTGGTCAATAGTGGATTATTGAAAAATTGCGAAAAGTGCAAATCCTGTCCCATGCCAATCAAAGCAAAGAATGATATGATAGCTGTTAAAAATCCTATTTTAATAATGTTTTTCATTTCAAAAAAATTGAACAAATTATAGAACCAGTCATAAGCCAAAGCTACAGATAATACCTATTTTTAAATTATCGAAGCAGTGTAATATCACCAGTCTGCCTTACTTTTTTACCATTACTTAATTCAGCATCTAAAGTGTACGTATAAACATCTATTGGCTGAATTAAACCTTTAAAAGTGCCGTCCCATGCTGCGTCAGGATTATTTGCCTCAAACACCTTCTGACCCCAACGATTATAAATAGTCCATTGCATTTTCACTATACCAAATCCTATCACTTTTATACTGCTGTTTGGTCCGGGCTGATGAGGAGTAAATGCATTAGGTACAGCGAGAAGCGGTCTTATGATTGCTTTCACTTCTGCGCAGGTAGTATCTGCACATCCAAATGAATTCATTGCAGAGAGACAGACATTATAAGTTCCTGTTGCCGGGAAAATATGGCGTGGATTCTTATCAGTAGATTTTTCTCCATCACCGAAATCCCATGTATATGTATCCGCATTAAAGGATTTATTATCATATTGGGTAAAGGTATTTTCTATAGGCTCCAACGGAGAGAAAGAGAATGATGCCGATGGTTTTGGATTTACCGTAATTGTTACTTCAGTGGAATCTATTTTATTGCAGGCTTCTGCGTCATAGGCTATTAGCTTCACAGTATAAGTGCCGGGATTTTGATAAAGATGAGTAGCACTCTCAGTTTGTACCCTTCCGCTGCCGTCACCAAAATCCCAGGTGAATTCTGCTCCACCAGCTGATTGATTCGTAAATACAGCTGTATAAGGTGCGCAGCCAGTAGGTGGTGTACTGATTTTAGCTTTTACACTTAATGCTATATGTAATGACTTTATCGTATCTGCAGGTGAATTACAGAATTTAGCATCATCAATACTAAGTTTTACATTATAAATTCCTTCCGAAGCAAATTTATGCTGAAATGTTTCTCCTCCATCGGTGGTAAAAGGTGGCGTACCATCATTTAAATCCCACGTAAAGGAACCTGGTTTGTAAGCTGCGCCATTATAATTAGTTGTGGTATTGGTAAAAGTATAATCAAGGCTTTCGCATGGCGGAAGTCTCTTAAAAGAGAAATCCGGGCTTACTCTATTGTTTCCGATATTGATCGTTGTATAAGAAGTGTCCTCAGGATGGCAGGTAAGGGATGAATCAATGGTGATTAACCTGACTTTATAAGTACCAATTTGGCTATAAATATGAGTTATACTGGGTACAGTAGTTCTTACCTGTGGCGAGCCATCGCCGAATAGCCACTGATATGCTTTTCCCAATCTAAGGGTATCTTCAAATAATACCTCTACAGGTACACAACCATTTGTACGACCGGGCTGCCCGTAAATAGAAGATCTGATGGCTGAATAAACGCCACTAAAATCCATTTCAATTTTCATTAAGCCCAGGTTGCATTTGCTTTGCGTTTGCGCTAAACTCATCGGTGCCCAAACGCCGGGCGTCCCTATGATTCCTACTGAAGATCTTCCTCCACAATCCGCACATTCCGCCTGGTAGATAATGCCTCTTTTATCAAAACGGCTTGTACCACCATCCACATGATCACCATACGTGGGTTGCTTTTCATTATAAATATCCAATGCTCTCTGGCCATAATAGGAACCGAAAAGCAAGCCTTCTGCATTCCTGCCGATTACAATAAAGTAGAAATTATTAGGATTAGGTGCATGATTGCGTATTAGTTGAGGATCAGTTACAGGCATACCTAAGACATTTCCACGTAGATAAGGAAAATTGGCATATCCTCCCCAGCCGGAAACATACACATTTTCACATCTGTCCACCAGGAAAGCAGTGGGAGAAATATTAGGTACAGTTGAATTTACTGATCCAAATATGGTCTGATAAATAATTTTGTTTAGATCAGGATCAAACTTGGTGATAAATTGTTTTGAGCCCTGGTTAAAGTAGGCGGCATTTATTGGCTGCATCTGCCCTTCGGAAATTCCCATTACATAAATATTTCCTGAAACGTCTGTTTCTATTCCATATACCTGGTCAGCCTTTTCAGTGCCAATGTAAGTACCTCTCAAGACTTTGGAACCGTCATTGCTCATCTCTACAATAAATCCATCGGCTGCGTCACTATCTTGTGTAGTAGCAGTTGAATAATTTGATTTATAAACACCAGATTTTGATATGGCAGGAAAGTTTGGGCTGGCAGTACCACCAGCTACATAAATACTATTGTTTTGCCCTAGCACCAATACATAGGCGGCATCTTCTTTATCGCCTCCTAATAATGTGCTAAAAATCAGGTTATCACAATCAGGGGAAATTTTTAAAACCACTGCATCCTGGGCGCCATCCATTGTTCTTTGATAGGCCCCGGGAGTTGTAGGAAAGTTGGAGGAACGGGAGCAACCTGCCACATAAATATTATCATTACCATCAAGTAAAACTTCACTTCTTGCATCATCCCCGTAATTCCTTTTTAAAGAGGTTTTTTCATTTTTACTACGATCAACTATATTTACCCCATCTTCTCCACTTCCACCTATTTGCATAGAACCTATAATAGCGCTGCCGGTTTGATTTAATTTGGTAACAATGATGTCTGATCCTGACCCGGCATACGTTCTACCATCCTTTCCTTTTGTAGGATAGTTTGGCGAATTTGTTCTTCCTGCAATCACAAGATTGCCTTTGGAATCTTCTATCAGGCTATGGGGTTGTTCAGAACCAGAACCACCAAGGTAAGTTGCATACAGCTTGTTTTTGCCATTAGCTGATAATTTTATAATACCGATATCATAAGTACCTCCATTAAAATTACTCTGCTCACCAGGAGTTGTAGGAAACCCGTTTCCAAATACAATACCACCACCATAAATGCTTCCATCGGCACCGTAAGTAGCAGTAAATCCCCAATTGTCAGATGTGCTCCCGGAGTAACTAAAAAACACAAGCGAAGGATCTATGATCAGAATTTTATCTGCCTGGTAATTTTTTATCTTAAATTTTACAATATCGCCTTTCACTTCATATTGACAATCCACTTCCTTCCTTTCATTATTAATGGTTTGAAATGTGTAAGGTTGCAGCTCTTTGCTTTCACCTAAAGGAGTTGTAATCACCAATTCTTTCTTTTTCAGAGATAGTGCATTTATTCCTTTGTACCTTAAAGCAATTTTTGAAATATCTGCACCAGGATGCACGATCATATCATATTTCAATGAATTAGAAATATCCATGTAATACCGAATGTCAATTCCGGGATAGACATTCTTGTACAAAACTGCCTGGTAAATTTTGCAATTGGCTGCCCATTTAGATGGATCATTGCCAATAAAGTAATTGTTGACAGTGCTGATCGTTTTTTCCGGAACAATTTCAGGTGTTTGGGCGTTCAAAAATTCTACAGAATAGGCATGGGACTTTAACCTTGTATCATGTTCCGGCAAGTCAGCTGCCTTGTCAATATTATTTTTTAAGTCATGATTTTTTTTCATCAAATTTTTTACATCATCCGGACGATACTGGGTAATTGTATAGCCTTTATCCTGTAAAAAAAATTTACCGTCGCCGGCATCGCTCATGAATTTTACTTTGGCATCCCACTGCCCTTTATTTTCAATAAACTGGACCTGGGAATAACCGTTACTATAAATGAAGGCCAAGAATAAAAATAAAAATAAATTCCGGATTGGATAAGAGATTTTCAAATGGAAAGACGTTAATTTATGAACAAATAAATCATTGCGTTAAAGCATAAATTTACGAAACAATTATTAATCAGGATTCACTCCTAAAAGAGCTGACAATGATTTAATACTCAATTAACATAAATGATTTTTCCGGGTTATGAAATCTTGCTCCAAACTGTCTTACCTCTTTTTGCATTTAGAAAGTTTTTTAGGCATTGATTTTCATCTTTCTCCAGGTTAGCGTCTTCAGCAATAATTTTATCGGAAACGATCCGTGCTGCTTCCAGGATAGGTTTATCCTCAATGATATTCGCTAATTTAAAATTTAATAATCCACTTTGGCGGGTACCTTCAATATCTCCGGGTCCCCTGATTTCCAAATCTTTTTCAGCGATCTTAAAGCCGTCATTTGTTTCACACATAATGTTGATCCTGCTTTTCGCTTCTTTGGAAAGTTTAACCTTCGAAATAAGAATACAATAACTTTTTTCATTTCCTCTCCCTACCCTGCCCCGTAATTGATGTAACTGGGTGAGACCGAACTTTTCTGCACTTTCTATTACCATCACACTTGCATTAGGCACATTTACGCCTACCTCTATCACTGTTGTTGATACAATGATATTTGTATCACCCGTAACAAAGCGATTCATGTTGGTTTGTTTTAGCCCGGGTTTCTGTTTGCCATGTACCATACTGATGTAGTATTTTGGTTCAGGGAAATAGGCTTTCACTTCTTCATATCCTTTCATCAGATTTTCAAAATCCAGTTTTTCAGATTCCTCGATCAAAGGATAGATGACGTAAGCCTGTCTTCCTTTTTGTACTTCTTCTTTTATAAAATTCATTACCTGCGCCCTTTTATAATCGAAGCGATGGACCGTGGTAATTGGAATACGACCAGCCGGGAGTTCATCAATGATACTTGTATCTAAATCGCCATATGCAGTCAGGGCAAGTGTGCGCGGAATTGGCGTGGCTGTCATAACCAAAATATGCGGCGCTATTTCATTTTTTTTCCATAACCGGGCTCTTTGTGCTACACCAAATTTATGTTGCTCATCTACGATCGCCAGTCCCAGGTTTTTGAACTTGACTTTGTCCTCGATCAATGCATGGGTACCTGTCATGATCTGGATAGTTCCTCCTTCACATTGCGCCAGCATTTCTCTTTTTTCTTTCGCTGAAGATGATCCCGTGATGATACCAATTTTCACATCCACATCAATTAGCAGGCTTTTTAGGCTCTCAAAATGTTGCCTGGCAAGGATTTCGGTAGGAGCCATGAAACAACTTTGAAAACCGTTATCTGCCGCGATAAGCATTGCCATTAATGCAACCATGGTTTTCCCGCTTCCGACATCGCCCTGTAATAATCGGTTCATTTGTTTGCCGCTTCCTACATCTTTTCGTATTTCTTTTAGCACTTTCTTTTGTGCGTTGGTCAATTCAAAAGGTAAATGATTTTTATAAAAATCATTGAATAAATTACCTACTTTCTCAAATATAACACCATGAGATGAAGTATGTCTTTTTACCCTTAATAAACCCATTCGTAATTGGGCCAGGAATAATTCCTCAAATTTGATCCTTCTCACCGCATTGTCATATTCTTCTGTATTCTTTGGGAAATGAATAAATTTAAAAGCTTCAAACCTGTTTAATAACCTGAATTTTTGTAAAATATCTGCCGGGATGTTCTCGGGTAGATCCTTTTCTGAAAGAAGGTTTAATAAAGTATACGTCAATTGGGCAACCTGGCGACCACCAAGACCTCTTGTTCTTAATTTTTCAGTACTGGAATAAACGGGTTCCAGGAAATTTCGGGTATTAATATTTTCATCATTTACCGGTTCAAATTCTGCATGGGATATTTGTGGTAAGCTCATATAAAATCCCACCTTTCCAAAAATGCGGTAACGACCACCCACGTGCAGTAATTTTTCGACCCATGAAATACCCTGGAACCAGATTAGTTCCATCTCGCCTGTGCCATCGAAAAGAGTTGCCACCAGTCTTCTTCCTCTTTTCTCTCCCATTATTTCTAAAGCAGTGACCTTACCCAATACCTGTACATAATCGGAATTACCATCAATTTCTCTGATGGGTGTTATTTTGGTTCTATCGATGTGCCGGAAAGGGAAGTATTCCAAAAGATCATTAAAGGTGAAAATATTGATTTCTTTTTTTAAAAGTTCAGCCTTAATCGGGCCTACTCCCTTCAGGTATTCAATAGGATTGGATAATATGGAATTGGTAGTTGTGATGATGGTAAGGTTATCTTAATTTAGTTTTGAGGTTCTTTATTTTCAAAAGTTGTTAATGACTTTTAATACTTATTAATCATTCAATTATTCAGTGATTTGAAGGATCAATTATTAAAATATTTTTTATATTAGAGCCATATGAATTAATAAGATCAAATTACGAAAAAAGCCTAAAAGAATTACGTTCGATGAAATACCAGACATAACAACCTGAAAGCAAATATCATTGTGGTGATTTTATTTTTTCTGCGATCATCGTTTCAAACCTAAATTTATTTGGTCGTTTTAAATCTCCACATCCTTTAAAGTAAAACCGATAAATTTCTTTTTTACATTTGAATCGATAAGGCCAGCTACAAATCTTCTTATTTCGCCATCACTCCAATCATCATTACCCGGCACCAATTGATTAATTTTCTTATCAGAAAAATAAATGGTACACACATTTTTTGCTCCGCTCCGAAACGATGTTGATTGGCGTTTATAGGTAAATTCAATCTCTCTTAGGTCATACTTTAAGGTCTTCTTTATTCCAATAAAATTCTTTTGAATTAAGTTTAGGCTGTTATTTATTTCATCAAGTTTTATTTCGTTTAGTCTGAAAATAATAACATAAAATAGAATAAATAAAAGTAAAAAAATAACCAGGTATGGCCAACTACTATTGGAGAATTTTGAAGATAACGGAACTGCAAATAAAATAAAAATTAAAAACCCAATGCTGTAATAGATATCCGATCTTAAGCCTGCTTTGTAAACTGTCTCTTTCAATTTAGTATTTGTTTTATGAATTAAATACAATAATGCAAATTCTACATTTACTATCATTTCCTCAAATCACCAAAGCAACCTCTGCAACAGGACTAAATAAATACATTTTTTTTGTCGTAAGCTCCTGGCATAAAAATCGTTTTCTTAACTGCTTTCCCTTTTTATAAGTTTTGCCATTTTTTACCCTAAACACACTTTCCACGGGCAAATCTTCTAACAGGAAGACTCCAGGTTTTGGCTTATCATAATTTTTTAATACCCTCAACAATGAAGTTTCAGCACAAGAAGTAGCCGCCGGATTATTAAGCGTTATTATTAATTCCTTTTCAATATCTGTGGGGAAAATCTTTTTTGCAATAAAACCTGCCAGGATTTTCCCATACTCACTTTTCCATTCATTTCCATGTGCGACTATTCTATTCCCAAATTTTTCAAATGCTAATAAGTGCCCGATTTCGTGTAATAAAGTAATCAGGAAAGAATATTTATTCAAATTACCATTTACTGTGATTGCATGGTTTTTATTCGTGCTTTTTTTATAATTTCCCAATATGGATGCACGCTCCCGGGTAATAGTCAGGTGTATTTTATGATGCACTATGTAATCAACTACACTTTCAAAAGCATTGTCAGGTAGATAATCATTCAGAACAGCTAAGGGCGAATCTAACTTAGGCATTGGGCTTATTGCGTACGATTTTCATTAATTGAATTACTTCTATTGCAGTATATATCAAATATAGGCCCATTGAAATGAGCACTGCCGGCGTATTTACTTTTCCACCGGCTACAGCAATATATATAACGAGCGCGCCGATGATGATAAACATTTTCATCAAAAGAGAGGAATATATTCCGCGCAAAAAGTGATTAAAATTGGCAGATCCTACACCTCTTAACTGGAGATAATATCCCATGATCGACAGAAGGAATATAACGAGATTGGCAACCCAAATAAATTCTACATCGTAATCAGCATTTGCAAGACTTTTTTTAAATCCAACGATCAATATATTGACAAGAATAAATAAAATAAAAAAAGGTGTAAATGAATTTATAAATGATCGTTTCATTTTTTAGATGTTTCTATAATTAATTTAATAATGAGGCCAATAATTATAACCAGGGGAAGCAACCAGACCAGCAAAGGAAAAGGTAGGTGCAACCATTCGTCAAGTTTCAAACCAAAAAAAATACCGAGGCCTATAGCAACAAGAAATTGCGTGCCCATGCCTGCATACCGCATTAATTCACTATTTGATTGTTGTTTGTTATTATTCAAATTGAATTTTTGATAAATGTTTTACCTTTTTTTATCCCGATATCGATCAAGGTATTATTCTCTATTCGTAACTCACTGTTACCGTATTACGCCTTATCTGATTTCCTGCAAAATTGCAGTTCTGATTTTATTTTATATATACTCTCAGCTCATGGCTCATGGCTCATTGCTTAACAATTCTCCATTATCCATTATCCATTGTTTCTCATCTTCTTCTTTTCTTACGCAGTTTGCTTATTTTTTCTTCGCTGGTATTTGTTATTACTTTAAGTGATGTAGTATCCTGGTTTATTACCTTTCCTTTTAAAACTTTTCCCAGGTCATCCATATATTTTTGATTCAATATCAAAGCATGTTCTATGGAATCTGCACGTACTTTTAATAATTCAAATTCCTGGGTTTTTACCTCCTGGCCAAAACCCGGGATGTAATATTTCAATGGAGTAAAAGCAATCAAACCTATTGTAAGCCCTACAATAATAACGAAAAGTGCACTTAATACCGTATAAACACTCCATCTATTGAGTTTAAATGCAACCACTTCCTTAAAAGAATCTTCATTAACTACAATCAGGCGGTAGCGATTTTTTATCCTTTTCAAATGAATGTTTTCACTCTCTAAATCCATAGAAGAAGTTTGATGTTGTTAAAAATAGTACTCGCTTTTCATTAATTAGCATATTACCTTCAAATTAACCGTATTTTTAAAATAATTTTGCAGCAATTAGTGCATATTGTTGCAAATATATCATTATCAAATTGTTGCTTAAAATACAACCTTTCATGAATCGGAGGATACTTCAGTTTTTTACCATTTTATTATTCCTTTTTTATTTGCTGCCTGCTGCCAATGCACAAGTGGGTAAGATCACTTTCGATCTTCAAAAAGATAAGCCTAAAAAATTTGAAAATAAAACCCTCAAATCTGAAAGAACCGGTCAAAAGAAATTTACTATTCCGCGTCGGTTTGTGCAGAATACAGTAAGCCATTACAATTATTTTTTTAATGCAAATAATAAAATTAACCAGGTCATAGAAAGAGCCCGGCTTTCAAATTCGGATAATTTCGTCAACCTCCTTCCCTACTATGCTTATACGCTAAATAGTACGTCTTCCCAAAAAAATGAGTTGGATTCTGTGATTTTAAAATCCACTGCAGGTATCTTATTACACGATCTAAGGAGTGATTGGGTTGATGATTTATATCTCCTTATTGGCCAGGCTTATTTTCTTCGCAATGACCTTGATTCTGCGGCCATGACTTTCCAGTTTGTCAATTACAATCTGTATCCAAGAAAAAAGAAATCAGAAGATCAGTTAATTGTAGGTACCAATAGAAATGCCTTTGATAATGAAATAAGTATTGCCAGTAAAGAAAACCGCGGCCTCAAAGATAAAATATTTTCAAGGCCACCTAGCCGTAATGATGCATTGATCTGGCAAATCAGGACATGGATAGAAATGGGAGAATATTCGGATGCAGCAGGTTTGATTAATTTGTTGAAAAACGACAAAAACCTGCCTGCAAGATTAGTCCCGGCTTTTGAAGAAGCTGAAGGATATTGGTTTTTTAAACAACAGATGTATGATAGCGCAATATCTCACATCGAAAAAGGCCTTCCCAATGCAATAGATATTGATGACAGGGCCCGGAGGGAATACCTGTTAGCGCAATTATATGAACAAAAGAATGTACAGGATACGGCATCAGATTATTATGACAGGGCAATCAGGCATACTACTAATCCACTCATGGATATCTATGCGAATCTAAGCCAGGCAAAAATGCTTAAGTCAAAGGATCCCGGCGAAATAAAGGGTGCCATCAATCGCCTGCTGGGAATGGCAAAAAAATATAAATTTGAACCTTATAAAGATGTTGTTTTCTATTCTGCTGCTGAATTAGCGATGGAAATTCCTGATACTACTGCTGCACTGTTTTACTATAAGAAAAGTAATTCTTTAAATACTAATAACATTCCTATTAAGAATAAATCATTTCTCGCTATTGCAGAGATAAGCTATCGGCAAAAGGATTACAGAAATGCGTATAATTATTATGATAGCCTGCAAACCAATGATACTACACTTGTAAACATTTCCGAAATAAAAGATAGAAAAAATGCCCTTGCCCAAATTGTCAGGCATTTGGACATTATTGCAAGAGAAGATAGCCTCCAAATGATTGCCAGGTTATCTGAAAAGGATAGAACCGACCTGGTAAAAAAATTGTCAAAAAAATTGAAGAAAGATAGGGGGCTTACCGATGAGGATGCAGACGTGAATGCAGATCCATTTTTTACTTCCGGAAATTTACAAGAAGATATATTTTCAAATAATGATGTGAAGGGTGACTGGTATTTTTATAATGCTGCGCTCAAATCGAAAGGTTTTAGTGATTTTAAAAGAGTTTGGGGAAAGCGGCAAAATGTCGATAATTGGCGAAGGATTTCCGGAAATGATTTTGCGAATACACCTACCCAGGGAAGAAACCAACCCACACCAAGCAGGTTGACCAACTTAAAAAGGCCATCAGTAGGTGACGATCCAATGTCGCCACAATTGCCATCCGAAGGTCAGATAAGATCTGATCTGGGCCCTGAAAATCCTGATGGAAATGTGAATAATTCAAATGACATAAATGCCCAGGAAGATGTTTCTGTGGAAGGTTTACTAGTCAATATACCTTTAACAAAACCGGCGTTGGATTCGTCAAATTCTAAAATTGCCTACTCTCTTTTCCAGTTAGGTAAAAATTACCAGAATCTTCTTGAAGATTATTCTGCCGCGATCGGAAGCTATGAAACTTCACTGAGACGTTTCCCTGACAGTTTGCATAATGGAGAATTGTATATGAATCTTTCTTACTGCTATCGCAAATTGGGTGATATTGCAAAAGCCGATCAATACAAAAATTTATTGTTGAAAAATTTTGAAGGAAGCAAATATGCAGCATTCATTTTAAATCCTGAAAAGTCTAACCCTGCAAAAAAAGATAGTGCTACGGAAAAACGCTACAGTGATATTTACGATCTTTTCATAGAAGGCAACTTTGAAAAAGCATTACAGGAAAAAAAGATGTCAGACAGTATTTATGGAAATTCCTATTGGAGTCCCCAGCTACTTTATATTGAATCTGTCTACTATATCAGGCAACGGGAAGATAGCATTGCCATTATCAAATTGAATGATTTAATGAATGAGTATCCAGCCTCACCCATGGCAGCAAGAGCTGAAACAACAATAGATGTATTAAAAAGAAGGAAAAGTATTGAATCATATCTAACGAATCTAACTATCGAAAGAGCGAAAGAGGATGATGAATTAATGGTTTTTGATGATACAAAAATTGAAAGAAAAGTGCAGCAGAAGACTGTATCGCCGATTACTGTCAAACAAAAGGAAATAGCCAAATCAGATTCAGTTCGGTTGAATCCGGAAAAGATGATGGCAGCACCAATTAAATATGCCTCGTTCACTTTTGATGCTTATTCACCACAAAATGTAGTGATGGTGATGACAAAAGTAGATCCGGTATACGTAAATGAAGCTAAAAATGCATTTACAAGATATAGCCGTGAGAAATTCTATTCTTCTCAATTGGAATTGGTAAAAGACACCCTTGATAAAGACAGAAATCTCCTGGTTTTTTCACAATTTGAATCAGCCGAGATTGCCATGAAATTCCTGGAAAAGATCAGGAAAGATGCGCCATCAGAAGTTTCCTGGTTACCGGCTACTAAATATGAATTCTACATCATCTCCAATAATAACCTGCAACTGCTTAAAGAAAATAAAAACCTTATCAACTATATCAGTTTGCTGAATGAAAAATATCCCGGAAAATTTAAATAAAGAAGACATTTCAAAAGAGTAAAGAATGCAAAATCAAAATAAAAAAAATTCAAAACAGAAAGTAAAATCCACGAGACCCTCCGTAAGAATCTTATGGACGATTGTGTTGGTAGGTTTTATTCTTTGTAATCTTGTGCTGGCATCCGCCTACTTTGGCTTATTTGGCCAATTGCCGTCTTTACAGGAATTGGAAAATCCCCAGGCAAATCTTGCCTCTGAAATCTATGCCAATGATGGCAGCACACTTATGGGAAAAATATATGCAGAGAATAGGGTGTCCGTGGATTATAAAGATATTTCCAAAGATGTAATAGATGCATTGGTTTCTACAGAAGATGAACGGTTTTATGATCATTCAGGAATAGATGCACGCAGTTTCGCACGAGCTTTATATGGCCTGGGAAGAGATGGTGGCGGCAGCACAATTACTCAGCAATTAGCCAAAAACATACTGGGACAGGGTCGTGGAAATCCTGTTAAAAGGGGGATTGATAAAATAAAAGAATGGATAGTCGCCCTGAAATTAGAAAAGAATTTTACCAAACAGGAAATTATCGCCCTTTATCTGAATAGGGTATCCTGGTTGAATGTATACGGAATAAAAAATGCCGCCAGGGTTTATTTTCAAAAGGAACCGGCAGATCTCACAACTGATGAATCTGCGCTGCTTGTTGGAATGCTAAAGGGCCCTGGAATGTATGACCCTGTCAGAAAACCTGACGCTGCCCTGGCCAGGCGAAATACGGTATTGGATCAAATGGTAAGAAACAATGTGCTCACAGTTTCTGCAGCCACAAGTTTCAAAAAGAAACCTTTAAATATCAATTATAGAAAGTTAGATGAGAATATGGGTATCGCACCTTACTTCAGAACAGTACTTTCTAAAAAGCTCGATGAATGGTGTAAATCACATAAAGATCCAAAAACAGGTAGAAATTATGACCAATATAGGGATGGTTTAAAAATTTACACTACTATTGACCCCAAAATGCAATTGTATGCAGAGGAGGCTGTTGTAAAACATATGACGGTCATGCAAAAAACTTTTAATCGCCAGTTGCCAAAAAATGTCTGGAAAGGACAGGATGTAATTTTGGAGCGAGCAATGAAGGAAAGTGAAAGATGGCGTTTTATGAAGGAAGGTGGCGCAACAGATACGCAAATAAGGAATTCATTTTCTGTGCCTGTAAAAATGACTGTTTTTGCCTGGAATAGTAAGCGGCAAAAAGATACAACAATGACGCCGCTTGATTCTATCAAGTATTTCAAACAAATGATGCAGACGGCTTTCCTTGCAATGGATCCTATTAATGGTGAAATAAAAGCATGGGTTGGCGGAGTTGATTTTAAATGGTTCAAATTTGACCACGTTACTACCAGGAGACAGGTGGGTTCTACATTTAAGCCTATTCTTTATACATTAGCCATTACTGATGCAGGTCTTACTCCTGACAGCTACATAGGAGGTAAATCCATTACCCTCGCCAATAAAACAATTTCCGGTGCAGGTGGTACGATGGCTTATTGCCTGGCCAAATCATTGAATGCTGCAGCCTATGATCTGATGTCAAGGATAGGTCCGAAAAGAACGGCAGAATTTGCCCATCTTGTTGGAATAAAAAGTGATATTCCTATTGTGCCTTCAATCGCATTGGGCTCCGCCGATATCAAACTGATAGAAATGTTACGCGCTTATACTATGTTTCCCAATCGCGGTTTCAGTGTAGAACCGATTTTTTTGAGTAAAATTGAAGATAGAAATGGCAATATTCTTCAAAGTTTCCAGTCCGAATCCAAACAGGTAATTAGCGAAGCCGATGCTTATACCATGTACAAAATGATGCAAGGTGTGGTAGATTTTGGAACAGGTCATGGCATGCGCGACAAATTTGGTATTCAAAGCCAGATGGGTGGTAAAACAGGAACAACAAATGATAATACAGATGGATGGTTTATCGGGTATACACCACAGTTACTGGCCGGCGTGTGGGTAGGTTGTGATGATCCATTTTTACGCATACGACAAACCTATGGCGGTAATGAAATGGCCATGCCTGAATTTGCGTATTTTATGCAAAAAGTGTATGCCGATAAATCGTTGGGCATTGATCCCAAGGCAGAATTCGAAAAACCTGCAGAATTAAATAATAACCCTATTTATGCGGATCAGAATTTTTCTAACCTGGTAAAAGAAGGTACAGGTAATGATTTTTCTGAAGACCAGGGCAATGGAGATGAAGGTGATTACGGTACTTCTGAAAATGTGCCTGTAGAATCAGATTTTTCTAAAGAAGCACAAAAAATCACGCCACTTACTCCCGAAAAAAAGTTGATCGGACCTATCAATCCTTCGGTTGATAATAAGAAGGACACCACTAAAAAGCCAAAGAATCTGATGGAAAAAAAGTCGTTATCAAAAGACGCCGTTATTGATCTAAAAACCAAACCTGCTGATAAAGGAGATAAAAATAAGAATCCTCCAAAGACTGAAAAAAAGCAGGCAAATGATTATTGATCAATTTCTATTTCCTGATATAATAGATGGCAAACGCAGCCACAATAAAAACAATAATGGCTACAGTTATTAGGATATAATTTAATTGTTTTCTTAATGGCGGTATACCTGCTTCCCTCATTTCGGGAGGTTCTACATATTTTTGTTCGGGGCCTGATATTTTATTTTTCATTTTTTTTTACATTAAATAATAAATAATTGTGCCAGTTGCCATCAAAAAATGAGGCAAAAAGTTATTTTTACTTCTTTAACTATTCAAAATAAAATCCATAAATATTCACTCATGAAATCCAAGATTCTAAAAATTTCCATCATAACAATTATCATTTCGTGTGGGATCTCACTAGCGTTTGCTTGGGGTTCGTGGGGACATAAGCACATTAGCAGGGCTGCGATTTTCGTACTGCCGGATAGTATGAAGGCATTTTATTATAACCATATCGACTTCATAACGGAAAGTGCAGTAGTGCCGGATATAAGAAAGTACATGATCAATGACAAAGCTGAAGGTCCCCGGCATTATATAGATATTGAAGACTTTGGCCAGGTACCTGCGACAGGATTACCATTGACTACCAGGGAGGCTTATACGAAATACGATAGTGCTTTTTTAAATAAAACAGGTTACCTGCCCTGGTATATTCAAAACATGACGGCTAAGCTCACAGATGCATTCAAAAAAAAGAATAAGTCTGAAATAATATTCGCCTCTGCAGAATTATCTCATTATGTAGCAGATGCGAACATGCCTCTCCACACTTCTTCCAATCATGATGGTCAAAAAACCGGTCAAAAAGGTGTTCATGCCTTGTGGGAATCGATGTTGCCTCAGATGTTCGGTAATAATTATAATTTTAAGGTATCACCCGCAAAATATATTTCGGATATCCCCGCCGAAAGCTGGAGTATCATCAATCATTCTCATTCTCTTGTTGATACTTTATTGACGATTGAAAAAAGTGTGAGAATCACATTTACACCTGACAACATGTATAAGAAGGATGAGAAAGGAGAAGTGGTAAAATTCTACAACTCCCCTGTTTTTTCAAACGAATATGCTGAAAAATTTCATATAGCCTTAGGAGGAATGGTTGAACGACAGCTTAGACTATCTATCCAGGATGTAGCCAATTTTTGGTACACTGCCTGGGTAAACGGAGGAAGTCCTGATTTGCTGTCACTCGATGATCCACACCTGACAAGACAAAATAGAAAAAATTTCCGACGCGAGGTGAAAGCCTGGAAAAAAGGTAAAATCCTGAATTTAGATTTAGATAGGGAGGATTAGGTGATAAGTCTATGGTGAACCAATAAAATTAAAAATCGCTAAAAATACCACGAAACCCGCTATGGGTATTATTTTATTAATGGATGCCGATGGGATTATTAAATTTTTTATCACAATTGGCGGGAATTATTTTTTCTTAAATGAACCGGAGATCAAATGAGTTCCTAAACATGCGACCCTTCTATTTTGCAATTCTGTATTTTCGTTTGAAATTTATTCTAAATGGCATCGCCTGATACTCCTTTAATGAAACAACATAGTGCTATCAAGGCTAAATATCCTGATGCCATTTTGCTTTTCAGAGTGGGTGATTTTTATGAAACATTTGGACAGGATGCTATAGTTGCTTCACAGGTGCTGGGAATTACTTTGACCAAGAGAAACAGTGCAGCAACGGCTTTGGAGTTGGCTGGCTTCCCGCATCATGCTCTCGATACTTATTTGCACAAATTGGTAAAAGCAGGATATCGTGTGGCCATTTGCGATCAGCTGGAAGATCCAAAACAGGCAAAAGGAATTGTAAAGCGCGGCGTAACTGAATTAATAACGCCCGGGGTCGCCACAAATGACAAACTGCTGGAACATAAAAATAATAATTTCTTATGCGGCATCCATTTTCAGGAAGAAAAGACCGGTATTGCTTTCCTGGATATTTCTACCGGAGAATTTTTTATTGCCGAAGGTGACAAAGAATATGCTGACAAACTACTACAGAGCCTCAATCCTGCAGAAGTTATTTTTCAACGAAACCAACAGAAAGAATTTAAGGGTTATTTTGGTTCAAAATTCTATACTTATACTTTAGATGAATGGATATTTACTGAACAATATGCCCAGGATACATTGCTGAAACACTTTGGCACACAGAGTTTGAAGGGCTTCGGGGTTGAAAATTTAAAAGTAGGTATTATAGCAGCAGGCGCCATTTTACATTATTTAAAAGACACCGAGCATCCCAACCTTCATCACATATCTTCTTTACAGCGAATAGACAAAGGCGATTATTTATGGATGGATCGGTTTACCATTCAAAACCTGGAATTATTGGGAAATGCAGATAGCAAGACTTCTTTGCTTCGCGTGTTGGATAACACGGTCTCTCCTATGGGTGCCAGATTAATGAAACGCTGGCTACTATTGCCTCTTACAGAAAAAAGTAAGATAGTTGAGCGCTTAAACCTAGTGGAATATTTCATAAAAAATACCGAGGATAAAATAAAAATTAACCAATATATCAAACAGGCAGGAGACATTGAAAGATTAGCGGGAAAGATTTCCTTAAAAAAAATAAATCCCCGTGAAGTCCTGCAAATTGCCAAAGGATTAAACCTTGTTGAACAAATAAAAGATTTGGGTGCAAAAAGTAATAATGAATACCTGAAAAGATTATCGGACTCATTGAATCCATGCAAATACATTGCAGACAAAATAACGGCTGAAATCATAGAAAACCCGCCTATAGCGGCTTCCAAAGGAAATATTATACGTCCGGGTATTGATGAGTCATTGGATGAATTGAAGGATATTGTTACTAACGGTAAGGGACACTTGCTGAGATTACAGCAAAAAGAAAGCGAACTCACCGGTATATCCTCCTTAAAGATTGGCTTCAACAATGTGTTTGGCTATTTCCTGGAAGTGACACACACGCACAAAGACAGGGTGCCCGCAAATTGGATCCGGAAACAAACACTTACCAATGCGGAAAGATACATTACGCCTGAATTAAAAGAATATGAAGAAAAAATAACCGGTGCGGAGGATAAGATCCTACAATTAGAACAGAATATTTTTGAGAATTTATTAATTGAACTGGAAGATTTCATTGCGCCAATGCAATTAAATGGTCATGTGCTTGCTATCCTTGATTGCATAATTTGTTTCGCCTTTAATGCAGTCAGTTATAAATACAAAAAACCGGAGTTGCATGATGGCCTTGACATTCAACTAACGGGAAGCAGGCATCCGGTGATTGAAAGAAATTTGCCACAAGGGGAAAGTTATATACCAAATGATATATTTTTAGATCCCAATTCCCAACAGATCATTATTTTGACCGGTCCGAATATGAGTGGTAAAAGTGCCATTTTGAGACAGGTGGCATTAATCACTTTGATGGCACACATTGGAAGCTTTGTACCAGCGGATGAATCTTTAATTCCCCTTACCGATAAAATATTTACCCGTGTTGGGGCAAGTGATAATCTTAGCAGTGGCGAAAGCACGTTTATGGTTGAGATGAATGAAACTGCCAGCATCATAAACAACATTACTGCAAGGAGCCTGATTTTGTTGGATGAAATAGGTCGCGGCACCTCTACTTATGATGGTATTTCGATTGCCTGGAGTATCGTTGAGCATTTGCATCACTCCCCTTTTGTTCCCAAAACATTATTTGCCACACACTATCATGAATTAAATGAATTAGAGAATAAATTTGACCGTGTAAAAAATTTCCATGTAAGCAATAAAGAAGCAGGTAATAAAATTATTTTTTTAAGAAAATTAGTACCAGGTGGCAGCGTACATAGTTTTGGTATTCATGTAGCAAAAATGGCCGGTATGCCGCCTTCATTGATTAACAGGGCGAATGAAATTCTCAAACAACTTGAATCCAAGAATGTTGATCTGAGCGATGAAGAAGCAAATCCAACTCATAAAAAAAAGAATATAAGTCAGCATTTGAAAAGCCTTAATGCGCCACAGTTGCAGTTAAGTATTTTCGATACACATTCCCAGGCCTTCGAGGACATCCGAACTACCTTAAATGCCGTAGATATTAACCGCCTTACACCTGTCGAAGCGTTACTAAAATTACAGGAGATTAAAGGAATGGTGAAGAGTTAGGTTGTAGTTTTTAGGATTATTAACTGATGATTCCGCTAGTTGCAGGGAGAGTTATGAACAATAAATGTTGTACATTTTGGCAAAAATCTTTTGGTTTTACTTCTTAAATGAAGACTTCCTGACTACTTCACTTCCTAACTTCTTTACTTCTTAACTTCTCCCTGCTTTTTGGTATAATGTTAGTTATATAAGGTTGATCTTTATATCAATATCAATTCTATTACCAATATTTACATTATAAAAAAATGTTTACCAGATACCTGAATACTTTTTTCATTCTATTTTTATTGATAGGATTTTTGCCCGGATGTACCAATGCTAAAAAAAGTAATGAAAATGGTAAGGCTGTATATAATGAGAAGGCTAAATCATCAAGCTCCGGTTATGATTTAAAGAATCCCCTTATTATCAGGTTAAGTGATGAACTCCAGGAAATTTCAGGAAATGCATTTTATGCGAAAGACACAAGCGTATTTGCAATTTCTGACGGTAACGGCTATTTATTTAAAATCCATCTTACCACAAAAAATCCCCTGGTAGAAAAATGGAAGTTCTCTAAAACACATGATTTTGAAGATATTGTTTTGCACGATAGTACTTTTTATGTTTTACAAAGCAATGGAGATATTTACACCGTCAAATTTTCACGTAATGGTGATTCGCTTGTGGTGGATAAATCTAATTTTGATGGTGGTGGTAAAAAAAATAATGAGTTTGAAACGCTGTACTATGATGGAGACAGGCAGCAATTAGTAATGATATGTAAAGAATGCAAAGAGGATAAAAAACAGAATACAGTTACTGCTTTCGGATTTGACACTAAAACTGGAACATATATCCCTGGTATATTTCAAATCGACGTAAAAGAAATTGAGAAAATTACAGGGGAAAACGACATGAAGTTTAAGCCCTCAGCCGCTGCCATCAATCCTGGAACAAATGATGTATGGGTGCTTTCATCTATCAATAAAATGATCGTAGTTATTGATAAAAAAGGCGTTGTAAAAGATGTGTATCCACTTGATCCTGGCATAATGCGTCAACCGGAAGGAATTACTTTTGCTCCATGGGGAGATTTGATTATTTCCAGCGAAGCAGGTGATAAATACGGAAAGGGAAGTTTATTCATATTTAAAAAGCTAACAAATCACAAATGAAAAAAGGATTTACCTTCCTGGTCTGCTTATTTATTATTTTTCAGGTCAATGCACAAAAAGATTCCATTGTTACAAGGGTAGTACTCATAGGAGATGCAGGGAAACTGAATGACGGCAGGCAACCGGTAATAGATGCAGTAAGGCAAATTATCCCTTTGAATAAAAACACAACTGTCATTTTCCTGGGAGATAATTTGTATAAAACAGGTTTGCCTGATCAATATCTGCCAGCTTTTAATGATGCTAAAAATGTGCTTGATTCCCAAATAAATGTGGTGAAAGGAACTAAAGCAACGGCCTTGTTTATCCCTGGAAATCATGATTGGAGCGATGGAAGCATACATGGTATTGACAATGTGCTCAATCAACAGGAATATATTAATGGACTTGGCGATAAAAGAGTAAAATTTTTACCAGTCGACGGTTGTCCCGGGCCGGAAGTTTACAAAATTTCTGATGAAGTAATTGTTATCGTTTATGACAGCCAGTGGTTTATTCAAAAGGGAACCAAGCCGGGTGTAGAATCTGACTGCGCTGCGAAAACGCCGGAACAATTTTATACAGAATTAGATGATGTAGTCAGCAGCAATAAAGATAAACTGATCATCATGGCATCTCACCATACACTTAAAAGTTATGGGATACATGGTGGCTATTTTACCTTAAAACAACATCTTTTTCCATTTACAGATCTGAAACCAAATTTGTGGATACCCTTACCGGTTTTAGGAACTATTTATCCAATTGCCAGGGGCGTTTTTGGCACGCCTGAAGATTTGAAATATCCGGCATATGCTTCCTTAATTAAAAATGTGCAAAAAATTACAAGAGACAATCCCAATATTATATTTGCAGGCGGTCATGAACATAATCTTCAATTGATAAAGGATAGCAGCAATTTTTATATTGTAAGCGGTGCGGGCTCCAAAAATACCAGGGTTTCAAAAGGAAAAGAAGCACAATATGTTGCAGATTCCATGGGCTTTGCCAGCATTGAGATTTCGAAAAATAAAAATGTTCACATCGATTTTTATACTGTTAATGAGACTTCGGTCAATCATTCTTTTTCCAAAAATCTTTTTAATTATGGACCACTGATAGCAGCGGGGCCTGATTCTACAACAATACCGGAATCAATACCCGAAGGTTTTTTTAAAGATAGTGTTGAAGTGGCCATTAATAAGAATTATGCAAATATCTCAGGCTTTCACCGTTTTATCTCGGGTGATAATTACCGGGCGGAATGGGCTACACCTGTGCACTTGAAAGTATTTCGGATCAATAAGGAAATGGGGGGATTTGCCATACAAAAATTAGGAGGAGGCAAACAGACTAAATCGTTGAAATTAAAAGATAAAAACGGTAAAAATTGGGCTTTGAGAACTGTCGATAAGGATCCTGAAGGTGTAGTACCAATAGAATTGTTAGGCACTGCGGCGCAGAAGATTGTCCAGGATATGACGTCCGCGCAGCATCCTTTTGGCGCAGCCATTGTACCACCTATTGCCAAAGCGATCGATGTAGCTCATGCATCTCCTAAATATTATTTTGTGCCGGATGATCCCGCCCTGGGAAATTTCAGACAGGTGTTTGCTAATAAAGTCTGCATTTTAGAAGAAGATGATCCCACTCCGGATGGCACAGATACTAAAAGCACAGTAAAGGTTATCAATAAAATCCTGGAAGATAGCAAGTACCATGTGGACCAGGAAGCGGTACTGCGGGCACGCTTGCTGGATATGGTTATTGGCGACTGGGATCGCCATTTGGATCAGTGGAAATTTGGAACCGGGGATACTGGCGTAGGGAAATTGTATTACCCCGTGCCCCGTGACAGGGATCAGTCATTTTTTAATTCTAATGGCCTATTGGTAAAAGCAGTGGTTAAATTAGCTTTTCCTTACCTGCAGGGATTTAAGAAGAATTATCCTGACATTAAAGGCTTTAATTGGGAAGCCAGGGACTTCGATAGAATTTTTATGAATAATCTTGACAGGCAAAGTTGGGAAAAAACCATAGCGCAATTTCAAAGGAATGTCAATGATTCGCTTATCAATTTAGCCGTAAAAAAATTGCCTCCTGAAATTTACAAATTAGACTCGGCTGAATTAACCGGGAAATTAATAAGCAGAAAAAATCTGCTGACAAAGGAAGGAATGAAATACTATCGATTTCTTTCAAAAGAAGTGAACATAGTGGGCAGCAATAAAAGTGAATACTTTGAACTTGCCAATGCTGGTGATAAACTTGCGATCAATGTTTACAAAAGAAAAGAAGACAATGATTCATCTTCCCTGATGTATAGCAGGATATTTGATCCCAGGGAAACCAAATATATTAATCTCTATGGATTGAATGGGGAAGATATATTCCATGTGGAGCCGGGCACCAAGTCTTCTATTAAATTAAGAATTATAGGTGGAGAAGGTGTTGATACTTTCCAAATAAACGGGAATATTCGAAATAAAATTTACGATTATCTTCCGGGAAATAATGTGATACAACAAGGCAACAGAACCAGGAACAAAATGTCAGCCTCACCTTATATAAACAGGTATGATTTTATTAATTTTAAATACCCCGAAAAACAAATACCATTGCTTACTGCAGGATGGAATGCGGAAGATAAGTTATTGATCGGAACAGGATTTTCTATAAAAACGTATGGTTTCAGAAAAGCGCCTTATTCAACGTACAATAAGCTGGCATTTCTAATTAGTCCATTTTCATCCGCTATTCAAACGGAATACACAGGCATATTCAACGAGGTAAAAGGGAACAATGATCTCGTGCTTCACGGTAGATTTTTTAACCCTGTATTGAGTAATTTTTATGGATTGGGAAATAATACGGTCAATTTAAAAAACCAGGAATTCAATAGGGTGCGCTATCATTTTGTAGATGCTGAAGTTCTGTTACGCAAAAGATATTTTAATGATCTTATTCAAGTGTATTTTGGTCCATCATATTATCATTATTGGAATAAGTATAATGATAACACTGGAAAAGTCCTGGAAAATCCGGCAGCAATTGGTCTTGATTCGTTAAAAGTTTATAGTGATAAAAGTTACGTTGGTGGTAAAATGGCAATCTCTATCAATAATCTGAATAGTGAATTATTACCAACGAGGGGAGTCATTTGGAATACGGTTTTAACTTCATTGTATGGAATACAAAAATCAAGTAACAACCTGACAAAACTCACATCCGATCTTTCCGTGCATGCAAGCCTGAGTGAACCGGCGAAAGTAGTAGCCATATTGCGTTTTGGTGGCGGACATATTTTTACGGATAATTTTCAATATTTCCAGGCATTAACTTTGGGAAGCGATAATTATTTAAGAGGTTATAGGAAAAACCGGTTTGCAGGACAATCCTATGCCTACCAAACAACGGAATTACGCATTAAATTATTTGAGTTAAAATCGTACTGGGTGCCGGGAAATGTCGGACTCGTCGCGTTTCATGAAGTGGGAAGAGTATGGATGAAAAATGAAATCTCCCATAAGTGGCATCATGATTATGGTGGTGGTTTATATTTTTCACCGTTTAACTTTGCAATTATATCAGCTACTATTGCTCATTCACCTGAAGAGAACCTGTTCAATTTTTCTTTAGGTACCAAATTCAATTTAACTTTTTAAGATCATGGATTATCACAAAATAGATAAAAGAATAGAAGATTATGTTACAGGATTGTTTAACCAGATGCACTCACCTAACCTCAGTTATCACAACCTGGACCATACAAAAATTGTCGTAAAACATACCCAGGAAATTGCAGGTCACTATAATGTATCTGAAACAGAAATGTTGATTCTCTATGCCGCGGCCTGGTTTCATGATACCGGATATCTATTTACAGAGCCGGAAAAGCATGAAGAAATGAGTGTAGATGTGATGAAGAAATTTATGATCGATGTGGTAGCTGAGCCGGATACCATTGATCAAATATCAGGTTGTATATTGGCTACGAAAGTTCCCTACAATCCAAAAAATTTATTGCAGCAAATACTTTGCGACGGAGATAGCTATGACCTTGGAACCAAAAACTTTAAAGTAACCAACAAGAAAATTTATGAAGAAGTAAAACTTCGTGGCAAGGTTGTGACGCCGCTTGAATTTCTTAATCAGTCTATCCGGTTCTTGGAAGATCACCAGTTTTTTACAAATTATTGCAAGGAACTATTAAACACAGGGAAGGAAAAAAACATTAAAAGGTTAGAAAAAAAGTCTAAGAAAAAATCTATCCAAGTGGCAGTTAATAAAAAGAAAAAGCATAGGGAAGACGCGGGTATTCCGGCATTTTCAGAGATGAACAAAGACAAATCCGGGCTAATGAGCAAAGGCATACAAACCATGTTGCGGCTTACTTCTCAGAATCATCTGAAATTAAGTGATATGGCTGATAGTAAAGCCAATATTCTTATTTCTGTAAATGCCATCATCATTTCTGTAATCCTTGGTGTCCTTCTTAGAAAGTTGTCGGAAGAAACTTACCTGATCATTCCAACTATCATTTTTCTGTTGGTTGCCGTCACTACGATTGTGATTTCAATTTTAGCAACGAGGCCGAAAATCAGCGAGGGAAATTTTACGATGGAAGACGTCAAAAGCAGGAAAACCAATTTACTTTTTTTTGGCAATTTTTACAAAGCTACCTATGAGCAATATGACCTTGCCATGAGGGAATTAATGATGGATACGGATTATCTGTATGGCACACTGGTAAAAGATATTTATTTTCTTGGTATTGTCCTAGGAAGAAAGTATAAACTATTAAGATTGGCTTATAATATTTTTATGATAGGAATTATTGTTTCTGTACTGGCATTTGGCATCGCTACTTTTTTCAGTGACTCATCCACAGCCGGCACCGTCATCAATGGAACAGGTTCACCTTTTTAAAGATTATCAATGACTTTATTAAATAGAGATTTAAGTTGGCTTAGTTTCAATTTCAGGGTGCTTGAAGAGGCAATCAATAATGAAGTACCCCTATATGAGCGGCTCAAGTTTATGGCCATTTTTTCGTCTAATTTAAATGAATTTTTTCGGGTAAGGTATCCTGAAATTGTTGCACTCTCCTTGCTTAAAAAGAAAACAAAGATTACCATTGATGCCAATGATAACCTGCTCTTTAAAGTGCAGGTGGAAATAGAAAGACAACTTAACATTTTTGGTAAGCTTCTACAGGATGAAATAATTGTTGACCTGAAAGCAAATGGAATCATCTTTTATTATGACCAGCCTGTATGTAAAGAACACCTGTCGGAAATAAGGGAAATCTTTTTATCGAACGTACTTTCATATATACAACCCATTTATTTAGATGGAACTGCCAACAATTTTTCACCGGAAAATAACCATCTTTATTTCGTAGTTACCCTGCAGGAAAATAAGGAGGGCATCATGAAGCAGGCCATAATTAATATTCCTACCCAGAAACTGAAAAGATTTTTCACACTTACTCCTTTACATAATTATGAGTACGTGATTTTCCTGGATGACATTGTAAGAGAAAACCTGGTATATTTATTTCCCAGGCAAAAAATTGTAAGTGTTTACAGTATTAAAATCAACAGGGATTCTGAATTAAATCTTGAGGATGAATTCAGTGGAAATCTTTTACAAAAAATCGAGAAACAGTTGGCTAAAAGAGATTTTGGCCCACCCTCCCGTTTGCTGTTTCAGATGGGCATGCCACGGAATTTGCAAATGTTCCTGGCTTCGGCGTTTAATGTAAACTCGGATGAATTGTTTATGGGTGGCCGTTATCACAACCTTGATGACCTTTCGCAATTTCCTTCATTTAATAAAAATCTTGTTTATCCAAAACCAAAGCCTTTTTCTTCAAATAATATGATGAATAGTGGTGATATTTTCAAAATTTTATTGAAAGAGGATGTTCTATTACATGTGCCTTATCAATCTTACAACCCGGTACTTAGTTTCTTTAACCAGGCTGCTGTAGATGTGGATGTCACTGAAATTTACATTACCTTATACAGGGTAGCGGAAGAATCACATATAATAAATGCTTTGATCAGTGCCGCAAAAAATGGAAAAATGGTTGTGGCTTTTGTTGAATTAAAAGCAAGATTTGATGAGGAAAATAACATAAAGTGGAGTAAGTTAATGAAGCAGGCTGGTGTAAGAATTATTTACAGTATCCCTGAAATTAAAGTCCATTCAAAGATCGCTTTGATAAGAAATAAAAAAAGTGGGCATAAAAAATCATTTGCTATTTTAAGTACCGGGAATTTTAATGAGGTTACGGCTCAGTTTTATAGCGATCATGTCCTGATGACGTCTGATGACGAAATCACTTCTGAACTATTGCAGTTGTTCCAGTTTTTACAATTGAGAAATGAAGTAGAGAGCGGGAAAAAATTAAAATTCAATGCACTCCTTGTTGCGGGTTTTAATATGGTGCCTGAATTATATAAATTAATAGAGAAGGAAATCGCCAAAGCTATTGCAGGAGAACCTGCGTTGATCCGGATAAAAGTGAATAACCTGGAAGATCCGGAGTTTATTCAACAATTATATAATGCCTCTTCAGCTGGCGTAGAAATTAAATTAATTGTAAGGAGCATCAGTTGTATAGCAGGTGGCATTCCCGGCGAAAGTGATCACATAGAAATTAGAAGAATAGTAGATCAATACCTTGAACATTCCCGTATATTGATTTTTGGTTCCGGAGAAAAGACGAAAGTAATTATTGGATCAGCCGACCTGATGGTTAGGAATTTGCGGCATAGAATAGAAGTGAACGTGAGAATTAAAAATGAACATTGCAAAAAGCAGTTGATCAATTTTTTCGAATTACAATGGAGCGATAATGATAAAGCGAGTATTTTATTACCAGACTTTAATCAGCAACCAGTTGAAGGGGATAAAAATTTAATCATAAATGCGCAAAAATCTATTTACGAATATTTGAAAAAGAATGACTAACTGGCGACAAAAATACCATATTTCCGGGGTTAGAAAGATAGCTATTCGCACCGTCTTCCTGGTTGCTTTGTTCTGGACTGCTATCGATTTTGTAATCCTGTTATTAGAAGAGAACCGGCAGGTGCACCATACATCACTATTTTTTAGAGAAGTGCTTTTGTTTAGTGTAAGCCTTATTATGGGGTATCTCTTTGTTTACAGGATGAAAACGCTATTCTCCCATTTACCATTATGGTTAAATTTTCTGTTGCGGAGTTTGATACTCTTAGGACTTGCATTTACGATCACTTTTTTAATCCAGTTTTTGTATAGCACACTTATCCAGGGTCAATCACTATATGAATCCTGGAAACAAATAGAGGATTATGTTTTGCATAAAAACTGGCTCCTTCAAAAAATTGTTTATTGGATCTCTATTTTCCTTGTGACGCAATTGATGTTGATCATTAATGAAAAATATTCACCAGGCGTATTTTTTGATATCATTACAGGTAAGTATAACAATCCAAAAGTAGAAAACAAGATTGTGATGTTTATTGATTTGAAAGACTCTACCCCAATCGCTGAAAACCTGGGTCATGGCCTGTATTTTAAATTTATCAAAGAGTTTATTTTTAATGTCTCCAGGGCGATTATTGATTTTGATGGAAACATCTATCAATATGTAGGAGATGAGGTTGTTTGCTCCTGGAATGCTTCGGAGAAAAATGCCAAAAAATGCCTGAAAGCTGTGATACAGTCAAGGAGAAATATTCAAAAAAAAGGGGAACATTTTCGAAGAAGATATGGTGTTGTACCTGAATTCCGCGTAGGTATTAATGTCGGAGAAGTGACAATCGGGGAAATAGGTGTTATAAAAAAAGACCTTGCAATGAGTGGAGATACAATGAATACTACAGCCAGGATAAGAAGTGCCTGTAATGAATTGAATCATCATTTTATTGTGTCAAAAGAATTTTTAGACCTAAGTGGCTTAAAGGAATGGCAGAGTGCGAGTCTTGGCCTGGTTGAACTTAAGGGCAAAGAGCAGGGTATGGAATTATTTCAATTGAAAATTTAATTCAATGATAAATCAATCATTCATGGCAATAATGTAAATGGTGAATAATTAACCGCTATCAGGTAGATTGTTCATGGGATTTTAGTATAGATATAATTTTAAATGGAATAAAAATCTCTAAGCTCATGCCTGCATTTTTATAATCAAATAATCTTCATTATTCATTATTCACATTCCCCTTCTTTTCAATACACATTTCAACATTTAATTACTAAATTTGGCAATTTTGGAGCATAATTTGTTAGAGGCTCTATCAGGACAACCATATGGAAACAAAAACACCAACTGCTACACATAAAAAGTCAATCTGGATCAGAATTCTAAAAGTTTTCGGTTGGATAATTGCATCAATTATTTTCCTTCTCATCCTGGTGGCAATACTCATACAAATACCTTCTGTACAGAATTACGGACGGCAAAAAGTAGTCTCTTATCTGCAAAACAAGCTACATACGAAAGTCGAAATAGGAAAATTAGCTATTAAATTTCCCACTTCAATTTCATTGCAGAATATTTTTATTGAAGACCAATCAAAGGATACATTGCTATATGGCGGTGAATTGCTGGTAGATATCAGCATGTTCAAGTTGCTAAAAAAAGACATTGAAATTCAAACGATTGCACTTGATAATATTACTGCAAAGATCAAGCGAGTGCCTCCCGATTCAACATTTAATTTCCAGTTTATTGTGGATGCATTTATGAGCCCAAATAAAACCCCAAATGTAAAGGATACTACACCTCTTAAAATAAACATTGATAACATATTGCTTAACAGAACCCGTGTAGTGTATAAAGATGCTTATACCGGAAATGATATGGACCTGGCAATTGGCCATTTTGATACAAGGATTAAAACATTTGATCCTTCACATATGCTTTTTGATATTCCAACGATGAATTTAAAAGGGCTTAAAGGTCATTTTTACCAGATGGAGCCTTTACAAAAATCAATTGAAAAAACAGTTGCTGACGCCGCAGCAAACCCTGATAATTTTCTTCAACTTTTAAATAAAGAAATAAACCTTTCGGATATTAATGTTGTTTACAAAAACGAACCATCCCATTTAAATACCTCTTTTGTAATTGGAGATGCCAAGGTGCATCTAAAGACACTTGATTTGAAAAACAGCATTATCACTTTAAATGATGCTACACTAAATAATTCCGCTATAATGGTGGAGACAGCTTCTGCATTACCTGCGAAGGTTTCGAAGGATACCATGATTACGACGCCTACTCCATCGATGAAAATAATTGCCGGAGATATTACCATCAATTCAAGCAGTTTGAAATTTGATGATGTCTCTGCACCGAACGCACCATCAGGAATGGATTATGCTCATTTATTTCTTAAGGATCTTTCTATACATGCAAAAGACCTGCAGTATAGCACTGACACCATACTGGCCTCAATAAAATCAGCAACATTAAAAGATAAGAGTGGATTTGTTTTAAATAAAATGCACACCGATTTCGCTATGAATCCTTCAGGTGTTTCACTTGGAGATCTATTAATAGAAACGCCCGGATCGGTTATTCAAAGATCTGCTGACATCAGCTATCCTTCCCTGGAAGCAATAAAACAAAATCCGGGCGTTTTAGGATTAGATATTGACCTGGTGAATAGCAAAATTTCAACAAAGGATTTAGCGATGTTTGTACCTGCGTTAGCAGCGCAATTGCCGGCCAATGCTACATTGTATGCCGATGCACGGATTACAGGAAGTGTAAATAATATGAACTTTCAAAAATTAATTCTTAAAGGGTTATCTGCCACAGATATTAATGTAACAGGAGTTGTTAGGGGCCTTCCGGAAACAAAAAATATTTTTGCTGATTTAAATATTAAGCATTTTAAAACTTCCAGGAAAGATATTTTTTCACTTGTTCCCAAAAACACCATACCATCCACTATCACCATTCCCGAATCAATAGCCGCCGAGGGAAAAATTAAAGGAGGAATGGCCAATCTATATACTGAATTAAAAATCAACACTTCTCTTGGGAGTGCAGTATTGAAAGGCACTTTGGTAAATATTACAGATTCAAATCATGCTAAATATAATATGGTGGTGCATGCGGGTAATTTGCAATTGGGTACTTTAATGAAAAACCCCAAATTAGGAAACCTGACGGGTGATTTTATCATTAGAGGATCGGGTCTAACACCTCAAACTGCCAATGCTACATTCAGGGCAGCCATACCTAATATTACCTTAAATAAATACAATTACAAAAATATAAAAGCGGATGGAACTATTGCGCGAAAGGTTTTTAATATCAACGCAGCGGTTCACGATCCAAACCTGGATTTTACTCTTTCAGCCAATGGAAATTTGAATAGTAAATTTCCTGCGATACAATTTGATGCCACGATAGATAGTATTAAAACGCTACCACTTCATTTCACGACAAATGCCTTGGTATATCATGGGAAATTAATAGGTGATTTCACGAATACAGATCCTGATAACCTGGAGGGAAGTCTTTTTGTTACCAATTCTATTTTAGTAAATAATGGTGACAGAACTACGATTGATTCATTATCAATTGTAGCCCATAATTCCGGTGCGGAAAAAGATCTTATCGTGACGTCAGACTTTTTATCAGCACGTCTTAAAGGACAATATACACTCACTCAATTGGGTGATGTATTTCAGCAGGCCATAGATCCTTATTTTGCTTTGTCTGCAACAAAGAATACAACAAAAGTAAATCCATATCATTTTAGCCTCGAAGCATCAGTAATAGATCACCCGGCTTTAAGGGCTTTTTTGCCATCGCTGACCGAATTAAAACCTGTAATGCTTACCGGAAATTTTGCAAGCGATAGCGGTTGGAATATGTACATGAAGGCTCCGCACATTGTATATGGCACTAACGTAATAAATGATGTGAATTTCAATGCCCAAACTGAAAATGGTAAACTGGTTTACAAAACTTCCATAAAAGAGATAAAAAATGGAACTGCATTGCAAATTTTCGCTACCACATTGAACGGTAGTTTACAAAACAATGTAGCAGATTTTACATTAAATGTGAAGGATAATAAATCGGTAGATAAATATACACTTAGTGGAAAATTGAGCCAACCTTCCGCTAATCGCTATACATTTAGTTTAGTACCCGGAAACCTTCTACTCAACTACGAGAAATGGAATATGAATGCAGATAATTCTATCACTTATTTTGATAAAGATATTGCTGCTCACAATTTTGTTTTAAGTAAAAATGGCCAGGAATTAAGTATTAACAGCACAACTACAACCACTAATAGCCCTTTAGAGATTGCCTTTAAAAACTTTAAAATAGAAACACTTACAGGCTTTGTGCAAAGCGATTCCTTATTTGTCAACGGCGTAATTAACGGAAATGCTGTGATAAAAAACATTCAGGTGAGCCCCAATTTTGTGACTGATCTTACCGTAAGTGATTTGAGTATTTACAATGATACCATTGGGACACTTACCGCTAAAGTAAATAATAATGTTGCCAATACTTATCATGCCGCCATCACATTAAATGGTAATGGCAATGAAGTAAATATAAATGGAGATTACAACATAAAACCTGATAATCAAAGCACTTACGATATGGTGATGGATGTAGTACAGTTTCAGATGAAATCATTGGAAGGATTTTCCAAAGGTGCCATCAGGAATGCCCGTGGTTTTCTATATGGAAAAGTGGCAGTAAAGGGTACGCTCAAAGATCCTAACATAGATGGTAAAATAAATTTTAATGAGACATCATTTAATATATCCCAATTAAATAGTGTATTCAGAATCGATAAGGAAGCGATAGCGATTATCAACAACAAAGGTGTGGAATTTAATAAATTCACCATCCGTGATACAACTAATAATGCCTTGAATATAACAGGTTCTATCAATACAACCAACTTCACCGACTACAAGGCATTTTCTTTAAATATGGGAATAGACGCTAATAATTTTCACATCATTAACTCAACTAAAAAAGACAATAAACTATTTTACGGAAAATTTATCTTTTCTACAAAGCTTTCTATAAAGGGAACACCAAATAAACCTGTTGTTGATGGCGACTTCACCGTAAATGACAGTACTGACTTCACGGTTGTGCTACCCCAAACGGACCAGGGAATTGTAGACCGCGAAGGGATTGTTCGTTTTGAAGATATGAGGGCTACAAAAGAAGATTCATTATTGATGAATCCATACGATTCTTTGAATGTGTCTCAGCTGGTCGGATATGATGTTTCGGTAAACATCAATGTTAGTAAAAATGCTGTTTTCAATGTGATAGTAGATGAAGGAAATGGTGATTTTTTAAGGTTGAAGGGTACGGCGCAATTAAACGGAGGTATAGATCCCAGCGGAAAAATAAATTTGACCGGATCCTATGAAATTGAAGAAGGTTCCTATGATCTTTCCTTTAATTTTATTAAGAGGAAGTTTTTGATGCAAAAAGGCAGTCGTATTGTATGGACAGGAGAACCAACTACTGCGCAGGTAGATGTCACAGCCATTTACGTTGCCAATACAGCGCCGTTGGATTTGGTGCAACAACAAACGAATGGCAATGATAATATTTATAAACAAAAATTACCATTTGAGGTTCATTTATCTATGCTCGGCGAATTGTTGAAACCTGTAATCACTTTTGACATCGTATTACCTACCGAAAAAAATTATACCGTTTCTACTGAAGTTACCAATAATGTCCAGGCCAGGTTAATACAATTACGGCAAGAACCGGGCGAAATGAATAAACAGGTATTTGCTTTGTTATTGCTAAACCGCTTTGTTGGAGAGAATCCATTTGCGAATAGTGCTGGTGGCTCCTTTGATGCAGCATCACTTGCAAAGCAAAGTGTTAGTAAGCTCCTTACTCAGCAGTTAAACAACCTGGCTGATGGCCTTGTACAGGGCGTAGATATTAATTTTGATGTTGCCACAACTGAGGATTATACGACAGGATCAAAACAAGATCGTACAGATTTCAATGTAGGTGTTTCCAAAAGTTTATTGAATGATCGGCTCACTGTAACTGTAGGCAGCAATTTTGAATTGGAAGGTCCAAAACAAGGAGGTCAACAAAATAATAATGTAGCAGGCAATATTAATATCAATTATAAATTAAGTAAGGATGGAAGATATGCTTTGCGTGCATATCGCAAAAATGACTATACCGGAACCATTGAAGGATATGTGGTGGAAACAGGTATTGGCTTTGTGTTGACTGTTGATTATAATAAATTCAGCCAGATATTCAGGTCAAAAGCGCAGAAAAGAAAAAGGCGGGAGATAAAAAAGGCCAATATGGAATTGGAGAAGAAAAATGCAGAACTTAAAAAAATACAAACGACGGTAATACCACCGGGACAAGAAAAAGAGAAAGAGAATGAAAAATAAAGTCTTACCTATATTGATTTGTATTTGCGGCATACTATTCTTTGCCTCTTGCAACTTAACCAAACTGGTGCCTAAGGATGATGCCTTGTATACCGGAGCTACGGTAAAAATAAAAGACAGCACCCTTAATAAAAAACAGAAGAAATTTGTTTTAAATAAAACCGAAGATCTCCCAAGGCCCAGGGCAAATGCCAAATTTCTTGGAATCCCTTTTAAATTGATTTTGTACAACCTCAGCGGCAATCCAAAAAAAGGCGGATTTATCAGGAAGTTTCTTAGGAAAACAGGAGAACCACCCGTATTACTAAGTTCCCTTAACCTTGATTACAATATAAAATTGTTAACCAATTACCAGCAAAACATTGGCTATTTTGACGCAGAAAGTACGGGAGATACGATCGTTAAAAACAGGAAAGGCCACGCTTACTATGACCTCACTCCCGGCCTTGTTTATACCATAAAAAATGTGATCTTTCCACCTGATACTTCTTCCCTTCTGCATGCGATGATGGATACACAATCTAAGTCTATTTTGCATTCGGGAGATCCATTCAACCTGGAAGTAATTAAGGGGGAACGTATCAGAATTGATGCAGTCCTGAAGGAAAAAGGATACTATTATTTTAGCCCTGAACAATTGGAAATTGTAACAGATTCTGCTATCGGTGAACATAGTGTAAATCTATACCCGATGGTTAAAAGAGAAACACCTGAGGCTGCCAGGAAACCTTATGTGATCGACGATGTATATATTTATCCTAATTTCCGGTTAAACAGTGCATTGAAGGATACTGCACATAAAAATGAAGTGCTGTACAATGGCTATTATATTATTGACCCCCAGAAAAAATTTAATCCAAAGCTCTTTCCCAGGATAATGCTTTTCGATTCAGGCGATGTTTATAATCGTACAAATCACAACCTTACATTGAGCAGGTTAATCAACCTTGATGTATTTAAATTTGTCAAAAATCGTTTTGAGGATTCGCCGAATAGTGAAGGTGATACCGGCAGGCTCAATACTTATTACTACCTCACTCCCCTACCCAAAAAATCATTGCGGGCAGAAATAAACGGAAATACTAAATCTAATAATTTTCTTGGTACCTTATTCACAGCTACTTTCCGGAACCGGAATACTTTTAAGGGCGCAGAGCATTTGGACATATATGGAAATGTAGGCAGTGAAGTTCAGTATAGCGGCTCTCAAAGCGGTTATAATACTTACAGGTTAGGTGGTGGTATCAAATTTACTATTCCACGTTTTGTAGTACCCTTCTTTCATTTTAATACGACCAATGCCTTTGTGCCAAAAACGGTCATTAATTTGAGTTATGATTTGTTGAACAGGCGAAAATTGTACACTTTAAATTCACTGAAGGGTGAATTAGGTTATAATTGGAAACCAAATTTGAAAGTTCAGCAAGAATTCAATCCTATATCTATAAATTATGTTCATGCCATAAATATTACACAGAAATACCTTGATAGTTTAAGAGGAAACCCTTTATTGCAACATGCAATTGACACGCAATTTATTATCGGATCCAATTATTCATACACGATAGATCCACTTGTGAATGATCCGTTTGGTACCGGATATTATTTTAGTGGCCTGGGAGATCTATCAGGAAATGTAGCGGGATTATTGGTGAAAGGAGATGGTAAAGATGGAATGAAAAGGATTGTCAATACGCCATTTGCGCAATATATAAAAACACAATTAGACTTCAGGTACTATTATGCATTGAATGAAAAAGCAAGACTTGCTAACAGAATTATTACCGGTGTTGGTTATCCGTATGGCAATTCCAAAGAGCTACCTTTTATTAAACAATTTTTTATTGGCGGAAACAATAGTTTGCGTGCATTTCGTAGCAGATCTGTAGGACCGGGCATCTACAGAAATCCAAAGGCAGATAATAAAGACAGTGTTTTTTTACCTGATGAATCAGGAGATATAAAACTTGAATTAAATACGGAATTCAGGTACCGGTTTAATAAAATCATTGAGGGAGCTTTTTTTGTTGATGCGGGTAATATCTGGTTGTATAAAAAAGATACATCACGGGTAGGAGCAGAATTTTCAAAAAACTTTATGAAGGAATTAGCCGTAGGAACCGGTATAGGACTACGTTTGAATTTTACTATTTTATTATTGCGATTAGATCTGGCCATGCCATTGCGAAAGCCTTGGTTGCCTGATGGAAATCGTTGGGTAATTAATCAAATAGATTTTGGCAGCAAAGAATGGCGGCGTAAGAATTTGGTTTTAAACCTTGCGATCGGCTATCCGTTTTAATGGTGATAGTATATCTTTAATAAATAATACCTATATCAATAACCAGGTTTTTCAAAAGAAACCTTGCTGAATGAAAAAATAGTTTATGACAAATAATGATATTTTAAAAAAATTACGTGTTGCGCTCTCATTGAGAAATGAAGACATCATTCATATTTTATCATTGGTGGATTTCGAAATCACCAAGGGAGCATTGGGGGATCTTTTTAGGAATGAAGGCCAACCCGGATATGTGGAAGCGCAGGATCAAATACTTCGTAATTTTTTGAATGGGTTGATTATTTATAAGAGGGGGAAATTAGAAGAACCAAGGAAGGTAGATGATAAATGATAAGTCATTTTCATTCTTAAAGGGTTTATTGATAATGTGAAAAGTAAGGAGGCTGATTTCGAAAAAAATCGTCTCTTTTTAATTTTAGTCATCCACAAAATTTTAGGCTGACAGCATTATCCAACCATCTATCAAAATTCTCTAAGAAGTGGGAAAAAGATTTTATTAGAAGAAGGAAGGTACCGCCATTTTTTAAACGGTTTTCTAATCCAATTAAAACAATTTAAAAATCCAGGAAAGGATAGTAGGAACCATTGCGATGCCTACGCCCAATGCAATCCATAATTTTCTTTTGCGAACAATTCCAACGATAGTAACACCAAGGCCTGCAAGGATAACCAGGCCGGAGATCACTGTTATTAATATATAATTATCCATTTAATTTTTGATGTATTTTTTTTAAGAATCCTTCAACTTTAACCCACATTCATCAATTCGAATGATGCTGAAATGATGAATTTAAAATTGAACACACCTTACTTTATTCAATGAGGTGTTTACAATATTTAAATACGTTTTATAGGATAGCGTAACTTCTACCCCACCGCGCAGCTGGGAAGCCTTTGACAGTTTGCTTACATTTACATCATAGCTAACACCTATGCCCAGGTTATAATAATCAAATCTTACTACTGGTATAATTGCATCATTCCACCTGTAAAATCCTCCTGCCGCCATCGATATTTTATCATCATCATCATACACAACAAAATCATGACTATATAAAAACCCTCCCTGGATAAGCCTGTTTCCACCCTGGGTAAAATAATCACCGTATAAAATTACCCTGTCATAGTCACTTACGGGAGCAGATACACCCATATTCACCACCCATTTCTGATTAAGGGTTACATCGTTTGCAGGTGTAAAAGCAACTTTTGGCCTGGTAAAATGAAATAAACCAAGACCCACATAATACCGAATATCACTTCCGATTACACTACTGAAAGATAAACCGGCAGCCATATCCAAATAACTAACATTCGTTTGATCAAAAATCTGCTTTGTAGGATTGGTCATATCAAAAGTGCCACCTGTGTACTGATCGTCGAAAGTAAGTTTGGTAGGATCAAAACGTTGTTGCACCGCACCAGCCATAATACCAGCAGAAATGTAGGTATCCCGATCACCATTTATTGATTTATGAAAATTGAGGACCGGCAAAACCTGTGTTTTGCTCAATTTAGAATCACCTGCCTTGTCATTGGTTATCTGTAAACCGAGCGTAAGGAAATCATCAGAATTTTCTCCCAGCGATTTTTTAAATTCTATCCCCAACGCTTGTGTCTGGTAAGGCGTAGTTACACTCTGCCATTGGTTTCTATAGGCTGCAGTTACCCTGAAATCTCCTGCAAAAATACCGGCAAGTGCAGGATTTCTAAGAAGCGGCATTTCATAAAATTGAGAAAAATTGATATCCTGCGAATACCCCATTTTAATACTTGTGAATGAAATAAAAACCAAAAATATTCTTATATGAAAACGCATGTTCTTATTTTAAAATAGTAATATTTCCTTTATAAATGAATGAAAGTCCATTCTCACAGATCACCTCGGCGGTATAAACATAAACTGCCGGCTCACCAACAATTCCTCTTACTCTGCCATCCCAACCATATGAAGGTTCATTTGCCGGAAAATCGGTCTTTTCAAAAACTATTTCTCCTAAGCGGTTAAATATCCTGAATGATTTTACGCGGGCTATTCCTCTTCCTCTAATCATTAAAATATCATTTAATCCATCGCCATCAGGTGTAAATGTATTTGGAATGAAAACCTGTGTATTTTCACAAATGGATTTAATATTGATGATGTCTGTGGCTTCGCAGCCGAATGCAGAAGTAACCAATAAGGAATACGAAATATTCTTTTTGATAGTCGCATTCGGATTAGGACAATCTGCACAATCCAAATTATCTGAAGGAGACCACAAATAACTTTTTATAGGTACGCCATTCGTTTTAACCGTTAATGGAATTACTGTACCTGCAGCTTCTATCCTGTCCGGACCCAAATCGATAGTTGGTTTTTCTCCAACAGAAACTTTTACCTGGGCTGTACTGGAAAAACAACTGTAAGAATCATAACCTGTTACAAGATACGTGGTTGTTATTTTTGGATTGGCTATCGGATTTGCGGATAAATTGTCATCAAGACTTTGCGCAGGCGCCCATATGTATTTGTCAGTGCCACTTACACGCAATGTAACTGACTGCCCTTCACATATTGAATCATTAAGGGAAGTAGAAAGTGTGAAAGGTTCAATTACTGTTACAAGAACAGTCTCAGTTGCTGTACATTTAAAACTGTTGGTACCTCTCACTAAATAAGGAGTAGAAATTTGAGGGGAGGCAACGGGGCTTGCACAATCGGTGCAATTTAAACTTAAAGAAGGCGACCATTGGTAGGAAGAAGCACCGGATACATTAAGCGTGGTTGATTTACCCTGGCAGATCACCACGTCAGCGCTTGTTTTCAATACTGGCTGAGGATCTATTTTGATTTGTTGGGTAGTAGAACCTGAACAACCTATAGAATTAGTAGCGGTAAGCTTAAGGGTATAATCGCCCGCTTCTACAAATGAATATTCAAAATTCTGACCACTTCCTGTAGCTCCATTGGACAATTCCCAAACCGTCTCAGTGATCTGGTCTTTTGAAGATACATTTGAAACAAACACCAAAGGTACATTGGTACAATTGTTATCGTCGCCAACAATAGCTACACTCGGTGCCGTTACCTCGATTATTTTTTCAGTTGTCTCAGAACAAGTGCTGGTAGGACCGTTCACCCTGTTTGCAGTTAAAATTACTCTATAAAATCCTGGTGTAGCATAAGCGTGGGAAGGTTCATTCTGATCTGATGTAGTATTATCGCCGAAATCCCATTTATAAGAAGTGGCGGAAATTGATTGATTGGTGAAAGTAATTTCCTGGTTGGTGCAACTCTTATATTTATCCGCAATGAAGGCAGCCGTTGGAGATGGAAATACTTCAACATAATCAGTTGTACTTTTTTGGGAACAGCTATTCACTCCATTAAGGGTGATTGTATATTTACCTTCTTTTAGGTAAGTATGTTTTACAGAGTCCTGGTTTTTGGTAGTACTTTGGGTAGTGCCATCACCAAAATCCCAATTAAAAGAAGAACCACCGGCAGAATTATTATAAACCGTTACAGTATGAGGAACACATCCAATATGATCCGGGCCATTCAAAGCAATATTTAGATTGATGGAATTCGGTGCTACTTGTATATCCAGTTTGAAGGTGTCTTTTCCACAGCTATTTTCTGCAATTAATTGCACAGGGTAAACCCTATCAATGGTTGTGGTAAAGGTATGTTGCTGCATATCTGCTTTATCTGTTTCAAGCTTAGTTCCATCACCAAAATCCCAATAGTATTTGGTGGTAAGTCCTTTAGATACGTTCGTAAAAGTTACAATAAAAGGAGAACAGCCTGTTGATTTGTCCGGGGAAAAGAATGGTATGGGTCTTGACCTGACAGTAACACTTTTTTCGATTGTTGTTACTTCACAAGTAGGAACTCCCGCTGTCAATTTTACAATATAGGTGGTATCCTGGCCGGCAGTTCCGGGATAAAATGTTACATCTGCAGGTTTTGATAAATTGGAAGAATCCTTACCTGTTCCAAAATCCCATTTATATTGGAAGGAAGTAAGATTAGCCGTGTTATTGGTGAAACGAACTTTTACAGGTCCACAAGCATTGGTTGGGTCCAGGTCAAAATCAGGTATTGCCAGGGGTGGTTTCACTAAAGTAACAGGGCCTGCGAGAACAGATTTACAACCACCAGTTTCTACAAATATGTCGCTATATATGCCCGCACCTAAACCTGATAAAATAACTTCACCACTTGCATTTGATACAATCAATACCGTATCAGCTATTCCATTGAATAAAAAATAGGTAGAGAAGGAGGTATTTTTAGCAAGCCCGGACAATTTGATTGATCCATTATCCTGGTCACACCTGTCAGGACTTTTGGAACTGATGGTGCCTATCAACGGTATAGGATTTACAGCTAAAGGCGCTGTAAAATTAGAAACACCACATGCATTGGTTACCGCTACCGATACAATAAAATTTCCCTGGGTTTTGTACGTAATAGTGCCAGGACTCTTTTTATCTGAAGTGACCGGATTACCACCCGGAAAAGACCACAGGAATGTAGTACCGGCATCTTCAAAACAACGTACATCTATGATTGGAATAATTGAACCATTACCGCAAATGGTAGCATTTACACCACTCAATTCTGCAGCGGGATTACCCTTTACTGTAATTGTTTTAAATATTTTTTGTGTAGAGCATTGACCGTTAGAACTTGAAACGATTACCCCAATTGTATAAACGCCCGGATTAATTAATTTGAAAACCGGTTGTGCAGATATTTCAGAAGATCCATTTGCATATTCGTATAACGAACTGAATTCGCCGCAATTTACAGGTGGCGTATAATCCACAGTCCATTGATAAGTATTCTCGCCACATAACGGCTTATTTGTTTTAGTGGAAGTCCTTACAATTAAAGGCCCGCAACCTTCAGCTACATTCGTAGTAAAAGAAGCTGTGGGTGGTGGATTTACACAAATTTCAATATTATCCTCATCCACGCCGCATTGTGTACTACCTACTCTCATTCTAACTTTGTAGGTACCAACTTCAGTAAATACAAGCTGCAATTTATTATCTCCCGGTATCCACTTCGATACAGTATTGGAACCATTATCATTTCCGAATGTGCCACTAACAAGCGTCCATCCCGTTGATGGTGTAATTGTCCATACGGGAATTCCACTGGAGCATGTTCCATTTTCTACGCCATTACCAATGGTGTTATTACTTAATTTGACAGTAGTATTGGGACAAACATATTTACCGGGAGATAGACCAATTGAAGGTTTTGGTTTTTCAGATACATAAATAGGTCTTACCACAGCTTCCTGCACCTTACAAGGATTTGATGCGATGATGATCGCTTCGTAGGCATTTTTATAAATTCCTGATGTAACTCCGCAACTTGTTTTCAAAAAAGTGTGAAGGATATCAGGTGGAACAGTAGTTTGCGAATAAACCATTGGTTTAGATCCATCGCCAAATGATATCACATATCTTGTACCTAATGGATTATTTTCCGTTTGTCCAATCGTGAATTTCAAGGGAGTGCCTGCACAAACAGCATCATCAGGTGGGCCACCCAAAGAAATGATAGGGTTGTTACCGATAAACACGTTGTAATCTGTCTTAATTGTACAACCATTTTCGCCATCGATTATAAATTCCAAGGTATAATTGCCGGCAAGGTATTTATGGGATTTGTCAACTGCAAAAGTAGGAGAAATAAAATCAGGTGTACCGTCTCCCCAGATAATGCGATAACTTTTATTGGTCGCTTTTGTAGAAGACAAATTTGTAAACGTAAAATTATCGGAGGTCTGATTACCGCAACTTGTAAAACCCGGCAAATTTTGAAAAAGTCTATAACCCGTACCACCCAAATTAGCATCTGGTGATTGTTTTGCCGTTATGGTCATTTTCTTCACATCCTTGCAATTGCCCTCCGCACTACTTACTGTAAGTGTGATCGTAAAATTTTCTGTACCGATACCACCAGTCCCTACAAACCGATGTGTAGGATTTGGATCAGTTGATGTATTATTCCCTAAAGATTGCGGATCGCCAAAATCCCATGAATATATAACTGCGTCAGTAGATTTGTCTTTAAAATTTACCGGTTCATTTCCGCAGGAACCGGATGCAAAATCTGACGTAAAATTCGCAACAGGAATTTTATTTACAATTACAGTTACATAAAGCAGTAACTCCTCGGTATTCATTCCCTGGTCTAAAATAACAGAATAGTTGCCAGGTAGGGATGCTGTGTAGTTAAACTTATTCGCTCCTTTAATTGGAATGGAATCTAACAACCATTGGTAGGTAGTAGGAGAACCCAATCCGGGGTCAACTGCCAGTACAATGGAACCGCCTTCACAAATATTTGATGTTCCCGCAGGCGTTATACTTTGTCCAAATGAAAAAAGCGTGCACAGGATTGAAAAGAAGCAAAAAAAGGCTTTTCTCATTTAGTGAAATGATTTTTGGATAGAGTCGCAAGTTAAAATAAAATTCTAAGAGTTAATTACAATCAAGATAATTTTAATTTTGTAATCTATGCAAAGCTGATTAGTAAAGAAATTTATTTAAGGTATCGGGATTACAAATTGACTATAATACTTCTCCCCCGGTTTTACATGCTAAATTCTTTTAAATGATACCATAAATTTTCTTGTAAAATGTGGTTATTTCATTTTAGAAAATCAAATAATTTCTTTTGTGTTTGCTGTTCATCATTCACTTATAGGACAAAGAAAAGCGCAACAAAAAATAAATAGTTTTTTCAGAATGAAAAATTTACATCGTTTGAAATAAATAAATGATCAGAAATAAACTAACAAAAAAAATAAGTAAGGTCATCACTTTAATTAGAAACGAAGATTGCTGATAGATACCCATTTCCAATTGTTTTTTAGCATTTTGGTAGCGCATGTAAGAGAGTATAATCGCCATAGTTCCAAGGATTACAAAGGAAATTCCTAATGGGCCTGAATCTTTTGGAGGATGAATTATATGTTCTTTTCCCAATAGCAAAGAAACCTGCCTTACGAATATGGAGAATTTTACTACGACAAATCCAAAAACCATTATGCCAATGCTTGTTCTTATCCACGCCAGGTAGGTACGTTCATTAGCAAGGTGATCACTTGGGCTGGCAACTTTCTTAATTTCTTCCATAAATGGTTTATAAAAAATTACAATAAAATTACTTTCATGATATCAATGAATGATATGGCAAAAAAAATTTGAGCAAATTATTGAGATAAATTGAAAAGTATTCATTGTAAGTATGATTCAGAGACCTTCCTATTTTCCATAAATCTGAAGCATTTCCTTCAGGTCTTCTACTGTATTTATATCTTCTACTCTTTTATCTTTTCTCCATCTGCTCATCCTCGGGAACCGCAGCGCCACACCGCTTTTGTGACGTTTGCTTTCAGCAATACCTTCGAATGCTATCTCAAATACCAACTCAGGTTTCACTGTTCGAACAGGACCAAATTTTTCTAGAGAATTTCTTTTTACGAATGAATCTACCTGTGCAAATTCTTTGTCGGTTAACCCGGAATAGGCTTTTGCAAAAGTGACCAGCTTTTCTCCATCTCTTACAGCAAATGTATAATCAGTATATAAATTACTTCTCCTGCCAGCTCCTTTTTGTGCGTAAATCATCACTGCGTCAATGGTCAAAGGATCTATTTTCCATTTCCACCAATCACCCGTTTTTCTACCGGCACGGTATACTGAATTTTTCCTTTTCAACATTAATCCTTCTGCACTTTGCACCCGGGAGCTTTCCCTGATTGTTGTAAGCTCATCCCAATTATTAAAAGCTATGATAGCAGATAATATGAAAAAATCATTGTTGACGGCTCCAACAATTTTCTCTAAATATTTTCTCCTTTCGGATAGTGGCCTGTTTCTAAAATCTTCACCTTCCCACTCTAACAGATCGTAAGCTATAAATCCGATTGGAGCGTCCGCCAGAATCTTCCTGCTTAAATTTTTTCTACCTATTCTTGTTTGAAGCACGGCAAATGGCAAAACTTTACCATTTTCAATAGGAATAATTTCTCCATCAATGACTGTCCCATTTGGCAGCAAATCCTTTAGGCTATTGTATTCCGGAAACTTGTCGGTCATTAATTCTTCTCCCCTGCTCCAGACAAAAAGCTCGTCATTTCTCTTAATGATCTGGCCACGAATACCATCCCACTTCCATTCGGCCTGCCATTCTATGGGTGCACCCAGAGAAGAAGGTATATCGGGAAGTGCATGCGATAAAAAGAAAGGATACGGTTTTGAATGGTCAACATTCAGTGAATTTTCGCCTAATAATTCATCAAATTTAATTTTTTCCGGATCCCAATTTCCACTTATTTTATGTGCTATTTCGGATGGATTTGAATCGATTATTTTTGCCAAAGCGTTAATAATTGTTTTTTGAGAAACGCCAATTCGAAAGGATCCTGACAGTAATTTATTAAAGACAAATCGTTCCAGTGTATTCATCATCATCCAGCAATCAACTACGAATTTTTTCTTTACTGATTCCTCTGCTTTATCTAAAGAAATTATTTTTTTGAGCAGAAATGACAGGCTCTCGTTAGAGGAATTTTGCTCATCATGAATTGGCAGAAGAAGCGCGATGGTTTCGCCTAAGTCACCAACAGTATGGTAACTTTCTTCAAATAGCCAATAAGGTAAATTGATTATTTCGCAACACCATCCGGCTAATAAAGATCCACTTGCAATTCTTTTGGGACGTCGACCGCTGAATAATGCGATGACCCAAACTTTATCTTCATCATTTGCCTCAGAAAAATATTTTACCAGTGCATCTATTTTATCATTTGTTTTAGTAGATGTACCTATTTTTTTAATGAGCAATGCAAACTTATCCATAAATTTTTTTTAGTCCATTAAAAATTTTCGTATTAAATATTGGTCCCACCGGTATTGTTTTTATAATTGGTTAATTCATTTTTATGCTTCCTGTTCCTCGCCATATTCAGTTTTCACTTCACCACTTTCAATTCCTATTTCGTTTAGATACCTGCTAAAGGCAGCCTGGAAACCATGGGTAACATAAACTTTTTCAGCCTCGGTTGCTTTCACTGCTGATAAAAGGCCCGGCCAATCTGCGTGATCACTTAATACGAAACCTGCATCTGCATTTCTTCTTCGCACATTTCCCCTCACCTGCATCCAACCGCTGCAGGAAGCTACAGCATATGGCTCAAATTTTTTCATCCACGGTGTACCGTCGGCGCTGCCGGGCGCTATGATAATGCTGTTTTTAAATTTTTCTTTTGGCGTTTCCGGCGTAACTCTTTCAATTAAAGGACCTGCGAATCCGGTTGATAACAATGCCTGTTGCATGTTCCATACCGCACCGTGCAGATAAATGGTTTCATTGAATGGCATCAGCGCATTTAATAAACGTTGCGCTTTTCCCAAACTATAAGCCAATAATACACTGGCTTTTCCTTTTGCCTTATTAGCCATTATCCATTCCCTGATGTCATTATATATTTCTGCCTGGGGTTGCCATTTATATATGGGCAAACCGAAAGTAGATTCGGTAATAAATACATTACATTTTACTGGTTCAAAAACACCACTTATTCCATCATTCTCTACTTTATAATCGCCACTAAATACCCAAACTTCATTATTATATTCTATTCTAACCTGGGAAGAGCCTATAATGTGCCCTGCCGGGTGAAGCGAAACTTTAACGCCATTTATTACAACCGGCTCATTCCATCCTACTGTTTCATAATAATGGTCACCAAGTCGTGCTTCTAACAATGGTTTTGAGAATGTATGGCATAAATAATAGTTGCTACCTGGCCTGGCATGGTCACTATGTGCATGCGTTATAATGGCTTTATTTACAGGGAGCCATGGGTCAATATAAAAATCACCCTTGGGACAGTATAATCCTTTAGCTGTAAATTGAATGAGAGGGGAATCCATGGTAAAAGATTAAACAGAAACTGTTCCGAAAAATTAAGAAACCAAAATAGCCGGGAAAATAAAAAGGATAAATGTTGATTTAGTAAACAACATTCATCCTTTTAAGTATTTTTCTGATTATAAAAAATAATAGTTTTTGCCTATTATTGACCACAATCTATTGAATTACACCACAGCCTATCCTGGAACCTGCATTACCGGTAGGTTGGGTTTTGAAATCGTCCATTCCTCCGTGAACAATTATTGCACGTCCCATAATATTAGAAGTTGAATCTCCGCCGAGTGTCCAAAGATTTGTTTCCAAATCCATATGTCCTTTGCCATTTGCATCCAGTGTTACGTTTCCAATATCACCTAAATGGAAACTACCCTCTCCCCATTTGCCATGCTGTTGATTGGTTGGGTTCCAATGCCCGTGGGCATCTTTTCCCATGTCTCCACATGCACCATGCTCATGTATATGAACTGCTACACTTTTATTTGCCATTTTAGGAACCAAAATGTCTAATGACATTTTTACTTTGCTATCAACTACATCAAAAATAGCTTTTCCTTCTAATGAAGTATCTGCTACTGTACCTGAAAGCATTGCCTCTGCATGTACATTTGTAAAAACTGCGCGGGAAGTATCCATTTTATTCGTGACCATAGCTACTGAATCTTTTGAGGAATCTCTGTTTGTAGTGCTATTACACGATATCAAATAAAAAGAAGAAATAAATAGAAATGCAACAGAGGCATTTTTTACCGTTTTTGAAAGTTTCATAAATAAATGTTTGGTTTAAAGTGATGAATGATTTTTTAATGAAATAATTTGTTCAGAATTTATTTGTGGTTTAAAAATTGAGAAGTTATAAAGAAATGTATCAGGATAACTCAATAGAAAATTGATTGACTAAGCTACGTTGGATTTTTAATTTTATTATAAATTATTTCAATACAAATTTTTATCCTAAATATCAGGAATGCCAAGCGTCGTTTTCATTCCGGTAAAAATTGTTTTCCAAATCAGGTTGAAAAAAGATTTATAAATATCCCTTTCGTAGGATGGTGTCTCTTCTCTCAATTTCCCGTTTTGAGGATTGCTGTTTTTTACAATTGTGTTGGCAACGAAAGAAATAAGTCCCTTCTTTTTGACATCTCCTGTATTTTTATCTTTTTTTAATACATCCACTTTAAAGTCATCATATTTCATTACAAATGTTCCTTTGGCGCTTGTATTATTTCCTGTAATGTGAAAATCCATGGAATTAATTTTACCCGATTTAATTTTTATAAGGGCCATTGGAATAGATACCTTATTTAATTTTGTCGCTTCGAAACCCACAGAGCCTTTACCATCTACAACGAAATCGCCATTCTTACTATCCATAAAAAACTTCATATTTCCTTTTAGTGGAACAGAGCCTAAAGCATTGGCACTGAAAGCAACATTTAGTTCATTATTTTTTTTAATATCTGAAGGAATGTTTGTAATGTTTGAAATATCTAACCGGGCACCTGTAAAACTGATAATACCCACACTATCACTGACTTTCTCTCTCTCTTTATAATCCATATCAGCATTCAACAGGGTTGCCTTTTGAATGTGAATAGGCATATCAAGTTTTTGAATTACCTGTGATGGATAATTCCCTACTTTACTTTCCTTTTTCAATGGTTTCTGCAGATCACGGTAAATATTAGCTGATGTGTTATTAATAACCAATTCAGTGGCCTCAATTCTATTGTTTAATAGGTTTTGCATTTCAATTCCCTTTAATGCAATTCCGGATATGACCACATCATATCGATCCTGCTGAAACATTTCCTTTGCAGCAAATTGCTTTTCACCTGTGTAAGGAATGATGCTAAAACGATCAATTTTTAATTCTTTGCTTTTGGAATTTATAACAGCATTGCCAAAATTATAATTGTACTTATTATCTTTTGATTTTAAAGAAAGTTTATTGACTGCAATCGCTATTTCATCAGAATATTTAATGGGGTCATCAGTTAGTAAACGAATATTATCTGATTTTACACCATTTACTTTTATAGAAATATTGCCAACATCTACATTATTTTTTTTGAATGGAACAACCTTCACTTCTCCAAATTCCAAATGTTTCATAGCTACACCATATACATTTACAAATCCTGTACTGTCATTTGAAATAGATTTTTTCTTTTCTCCTGGTTTGTTGGCCGGTGGAGCCTGGTAATAAGTAATTTGTTTACAAAGAATGGTATCCACAACCATGTTTTTATTTTTAATAATCTCATTTGTATTTACCCCACTCAATTTTAGCAATTTGGCATCCACAAATTTGATTGGATCACCGGCCTGGTCTGCAAATCGGTTTACATTAATTTCATCAAATAATAGCGTATTGTATTTTCCTGAGAAAGCTATTTTTTTTACGATTAGTTGTTTCCGGTTATTATTATAATTGAAAAATGTATCCAGTGTAAAAGCCAATTGTCTTGAAAATAAAATCCTGTTAGTATCCAAGTTTGACACACTATCGATTGCCAGATCTTCTAATTGGAAATTAGCATTAACTGCATCAAACGTTTTCTGTTTTGTGGTAAAATCTAAGCCGTGGATATTTACATTATTCACTAATACTGTATTTGCTTTTATCAGGCCGAGGTTTCCTAATACCTGCTTATAAAATTCCTCCGTCTGGCTATTGATCTTGCTATCTTTTTTTACTTTTTGTAAATTATATATTGTTATAAGCGGATGATCAAGAATTAAAGAATCTCCCACCAATTCTTTACCCAATAAGGCTTTGGCAGTTTTAACTCCAGTGACTGATATAGCTTTTATCCGGATGTCGAACAGAAAGTTTGGTCGGTCTTCCTGATTCATATTTTTTAGACGCTGAGTATCAGGAGAAATACTTACATTTTTTAAAGTAGCATATCCCGAAACACCATCAAAGGAAAGAGAGTCATATTTTACTGAATATAGACTATCAGATTGTTTAGCAACTGAAGATTTCAAAGTATCCCTTACTATAGAATATTTTTTCCCCTGCCAAATGAAGATGACAATTGCCAGGGAAATTAAAATACCGGCAATTATTAAAAATGTCTTTTTAGAAATATTTTTTAGCCTTTCGGATATGGTCATTTTTATTTTAAAATATTAGAGTAAAGATATTAAGTGTGTTGTCAGGTAATCGTATTTTTAAACAATAGTGTTGGCAAAATAAATTTTATATCAAAAATCATTTACCCTTGTAGAAATACAAACTATGTACCATTATAATGTCGTCACCGATTAAGAATAGATCAAAATGCATTTGACAAATTTCAGACTGATAATGCTAACAGTGAACAAATCATTTTTATCCCTTCTCCTTTCTTACATCTCACATCTCCCTTCTTATATCTCACTCCAAACACCTCCATTCTCCCTTCACTTTTTCAAATCATCAATTATCCAATTTCATGGCACCACCAAAATAAAAAGTTTTAAATTTGGCCACTCTAAAATATTATATGAACATAGAAAATAATAAAAATGAAGATTACAACCAGCTAGCCTGGAGTAATATCAGGAAGTTGTTAAGTAAAATAGAACTGGGCGGTGGTAAGAAATCGATTCAGAAGCAAAAAGACAGGAATAAATTAACTGCCAGGGAACGCATCCAATATTTGATTGATAAAAATTCATCATTTTCTGAATTAGGTGCATTTGCGGGCTTTGAAATGTATGAAGAATATGGTGGTTGCCCGGCCGGAGGCACCGTTTCAGGTATTGGATATGTTGGCGGCAAACAATGCATGATTGTAGCCAATGATCAGACGGTGAAGGCGGGGGCATGGTTCCCCATTACGGGAAAAAAAAATCTACGCATGCAGGAGATTTCCATGGAAAACAATTTACCCATCATTTATATCGTTGACAGCGCAGGTGTTTTTCTTCCGATGCAGGATGAAATATTTCCGGACAAAGAACATTTTGGCCGCATATTTAGAAACAATGCGAAAATGAGTGCAATGGGCATCTCGCAAATTGCCGCAGTAATGGGTCCTTGTGTTGCGGGTGGAGCCTATTTGCCCATCATGAGTGATGAGACATTAATGGTGGAAGGAGATGGCCATGGCTCTATCTTTTTAGCGGGTCCCTATCTTGTAAAAGCAGCCATCGGGGAAACAACAGACAATGAAACTTTGGGGGGTGCTGAAACCCATAATGCCATAAGTGGCATTGCAGATTATAAATTTAAAACAGAAGAAGAATGCCTTGATATGGTGAGAAGGATTATGTCAAAAATAGGAGATTCGCCAAAGGCCGGATTTAACAGGACTGCTTCTCAAAAGCCGGCAAGAAATATAAATGAGGTATACAGTATTTTCCCGGAGGGTAATCTGAAACCTTATGACATGCACGGTATTATTGAGACCATTGTAGATGCCCATTCTTTTGATGAATACAAAGAAGAATATGGCAAAACGATCATTTGCGGCTATGCGCGGGTAGATGGATGGGCAGTAGGCATTGTTGCTAACCAGCGATTAAATATAAAAAATAAAAAAGGCGAATTACAAATGGGTGGTGTCATTTATAATGATAGCGCTGATAAGAGCGCAAGGTTCATTATGAATTGTAATCAGAAAAAAATCCCACTGGTATTTTTCCAGGACATCACCGGATTTATGGTGGGCACAAGAAGTGAGCATAGCGGCATCATCAAAGATGGCGCAAAGATGGTAAATGCAGTTGCGAATTCTGTTGTTCCAAAACTCACTTTTATTATAGGGAATTCCTATGGTGCGGGTAATTATGCCATGTGCGGAAAGGCTTATGATCCCCGCTTTATTTATGCCTGGCCAACTGCAAAGATTGCTGTGATGGGTGGTGAGCAAGCTGCAAAAACATTGTTGCAAATTGAAGTAGCCTCATTAAAGGCAAAAGGAGAAACCATAGATCCGGAAAAGGAAAAAGAATTATTAAAAAAGATGACGGACAGGTATGCTTCCCAAACGCACGCAACTTATGCAGCCTCACGGTTATGGGTAGACGCAATTATAGATCCCAAAGAAACACGTAATATCATCTCTGAGAATTTATCTGCTGCCAATCACAATCCACATATTGAAGAATTTAAAACAGGTGTTTTCCAGGTATAATCCGACCGGGTAAAAAATTCATGGAATCAAATCAAAAGAAGATAGTAAGCATTTACACGGATGGTTCTTCACGTGGTAACCCGGGACCCGGCGGCTATGGCGCCATTCTGATATGGGGAAATATTCAAAAAGAATTATCGCAGGGTTATACGAGAACCACGAATAATAGAATGGAATTGATGGCAGTAATTGCGGCTCTGGAAACAATGAAAAAGGATGACCTGGAATTGCACATTTATTCAGATAGTAAATATATTGTGAATGCGGTAACCCTTGGCTGGCTTCAGAATTGGATCAAAACAGATTTTAAAGGCGGCAAAAAAAATAAAGATTTGTGGACAAGGTATTACCAGCTTGCCAAAAAGTTTACCATTCATCTGCATTGGGTGAAGGGCCATGCAAATAATGCATTGAATAACCGTTGTGATATGTTAGCTACAGAAGCTGCGGATGGAAAAAATTTGTTAGCAGATGTAGGATATGAAGGTTAGATTAAAATTACTTTTCATTTGTAAAACGTACCAAATCTAAAAAACGTAGTTTAGAAAATAATACCAATTTGCAGCATGCTTAAAAAAATTTCATTGGTTACAATGGCTGTATTGTATGTGGTGGCCGGCATTAATCACTTTATTCATCCGGAAACGTACATGAAAATTATGCCGTCTTATCTTCCCTGGCATTCCTTTTTAGTTTCCATTTCAGGAGTTATAGAGATTGGCCTCGGCTTATTGCTCATTCCTAACCGAACACGGAGATTCGCTGTTTGGGGAATTATTGCTTTATTGATTGCAGTATTTCCTGCCAACATTCAAATGGCACTGGATTATTACCATTCACATAACCCAAATTTATGGATTGCCATTCTTCGCCTACCAATTCAAGTTTTGCTCATTTGGTGGGCATATATTTATAGAAATTACCGATTGGCCTAATTGGATATCCTTTGTATTGATTATTAGTTTTCAATTGACATTGAAAAGAAAGTGAATTTTTTTGAATCATTGTATTTGTAGGGGCAATCCCTTGCGGTTGCTCTTTCAAAGTATTTCAATGATAGATTAATAAAAAACAATTCCGTACAATAGTCATACAATTTTAATGCAATCTATTGACACATAAAATATTCTCATTTTTTAATAAACACATTTGGAATTGCCATTTTTTAATTTTAGCTAATAAGGTAAATTATATTTATTTTATAACCAATGATCATTAATGGGCAACCGCAAGAGGTTGCCCCTACAGTGTAAAAATCTTTTGGGTCTTCAACATTAGTAATAACAAAAAAAATAATCTCGATAATAGTGAGTTCAATCTAATAATTGGGAAGCCTTCCAAAAACGCGCAATTATTTAAATGAAAAAAGCTGCTCGATTTTCATGAGCAGCTTTTTTCATTATTTATACACCTGGTATTAAAAATTATTGTTGCTATCCACTTTCTATTTCCATTCCGCCAGATTAGTAACCGAATATCTCTTCTAAATTCAGTTTCTTCACGTCGCCATATTTTTTCATATCATCCATTTTTATTTTATTCTCAGAGGCAACTATTGCATAAGTATATGGTTTATGAGCGAGATATTTATCGTGAAAGGCTTTTACCTGTGCGAAAGTGATTTTATCAACCTGATCATATTTCTTTTGACGGAGGTCTACGTTCAGACCTTTATCTTTTGCAGTTAAATAATCAAAAATAATTCCGTCCTGAACAATACGCTCGGTTTCAATGTCTTTTTTAATACTTTGCTTGGCAAATTCAAAATTCGATTTTATCTCCGGCAGGTCATTCAACAATTCATTCATTGCTACTACAGCTTCATTAAATTTATCCGCCTGGCTACCTACATAAGCAATGGTAAAAAAAGGATCTTCTTTTTTTGCCGGGGTTACATACTGGGCAAAAGTAGAGTAAGCCAGGGCTTTGGATTCCCTGATTGTTTGAAATACAACTGCACCCATTCCACCACCAAAATAATTATTAAATACATCCACCATTATTTCATCGTTGGGATTGTATTTCTCATCATTTCTAATCCACCTGGTTTCCGCCTGAACCATATCGTAATCTGCAAATAGTACCCTATTTTCCGTTTGTGTTGCGTTGACAAAAACTTTCTTGGTACTGGCTGTTTTAAATGTCGCTGGTATTGCATGCAATTTTGTAATTGCCGGAACAAATGTTGCTACGTTTTGAGGGCCATAATATAATATTTTTTGTGAGTAACTGCTAAGTCCGTGCAATATTATCACTAACTCATCAGCAGTAAGTTTATTTAATTCTTCATCACTCATCACATAATTGAATGGATTGTCGCTGCCATATTTGGCGTATAGCGTAAGGCCATTCATTATAGCACCCTTATTCAACTTTGCATCCGTACGTGCTTTTGAAATACGTGCCTTCAATAATACAAGTGCTTCTGCATCAGGTTTACAATTTTTCAAGAGATCTTCAAAAAGAGAAACTGCTTTGCTGAAATTTTCCTGCAACCCTTCTATCATTACTGTTGTATAATCACTACCGGCCGATACACTAAAACTGCAGGCAATCTTATAAAAATCTTTGGAAATCTGCTCTGAACTTTTTTTATCAGTACCTAAAAAGGAAAGATATTGAGCGGCTATAGCTAATTTCTTATCATTTAAAGTGCCTACATCAAAACGATAACGAAGGCGAAAAATGCTGTTGTCTTTATTTTGTACGGATAAAACTTCGGCAATACCGGCTTTTGATTTCTGCAAGTCCTTATTGTAATCAATCCAGATTGGTTTTACCGTAATGGAAGGCATGTTGTCCACTGCTTTTACGAAAGCAGATTGCTCATTGGTATTGGTTTCCACCGGGGTAATAGCAGGTTTTTCTACTTTTACGATACTGGAATCCACACCTTTTCTTTTGTAAACCACTACATAATTATCATTAAAATACTTGTTGGCAAATTCAACAATATCTTTTTTTGTTAGTTTTGAAAGCTGATCTGTATAGGCAACTTGTTTTTGCCAATCAAGTTCACTGGTAAAAGCATCCATCAAACTACTTGCGCGTGAACCGTAACTTTCTGATTCAAGGATCTTATTCTTCTTCTCATTATTTACGATAGATGTGATAAGATCATCATCGAAATTTCCTTTCTTCAGGTTGTCAATTTCTCCAAGTATCAATGTTTTCACATCTTCAAGCGATTGGCCTTTTGTAGGGGCGCCACTTAAATACAATACACCATAATCAATCAAAGCAAATGTAAAAGCAGATGCACGTAATAATTTTTGTTTTTTAACCAAATCTAAATCTATCAATCCTGCTTTGCCATTCGTCAGAATTTTTCCAACAAGATCCGCCATTAAAATATCACTTGATTTATTGCCCGGAAGTCTGAAACCGATTGTTACATCTTCAGCGTCGGGACCAACTACTTCTACAGTTATGGGGGATGTAATAGGCGTTTCTTTTTCAAATGTGTAAGGCTTTACAGGTTTTTCTTTGAGTGCAGAAAAAGATTCATCAATTTTTTTGATCAGTACATCGGGGTTGAAATCACCCGCCATAATCACGCCCATATTATTTGGCACATAATAGGTTTCAAAATACTTCCTGATCTCTACCAAAGATGGATTTTTGAGATCATGAATAGTCCCGATCGTAGTTTGCAGCCCGTAATTGTGGTGTTGAAATAAAGAGCCAAATAATTTTTCAAATACTTTATTACCATCATCATCCAAAGAGCGGTTCTTTTCTTCGTAAACGGCTTCTAATTCTGTATGAAATATTCTAAATTGTGGATTGCGAAATCTTTCTCCCTGCACTGCCAGGTATTTATTTATTGAAGCCGAAGGGACATCATCTGTATAAACTGTTTGTTCAAAAGAGGTAAAAGCGTTGGTTCCCTGTGCACCCATTGAAGCCATCATTTTATCATATTCATTGGCGATGCTGTATTTACTCGCTACGCCGGAAACTGAATCAATCTCGTGGTAAATCGTCTTGCGTTTGGCTTCATCTGTTGTACGTCCATATTCCTGGTAGAGGTCACTGATTTTAGCTAATTCGGGTTTTTCTTTTGCCCAGTTAAGTGAACCGTATTTGTCTGTTCCCTTGAATAACATGTGTTCTAAATAATGGGCAAGACCAGTATTTGTAGAAGGATCTGTTTTACTTCCGGCTTTTACTGCTACATAGCATTGAATACGCGGATCCTTATTTGTAGGACTAAGGATAACAGTCAGACCATTTTTTAAAGTGTAAAATCTTGCGTTCATCGGATCATTGCTTACATATTTGTAAGTGTATCCATTGGACGTAGCCTCTTTCCATTCATGGCCTTTTATCTGGGCATTGATCGTACCATAAGATACAAACAAGAAAAAGACCAGTAACATCTTTGAATATTTCATAAATATTTTTGTCGTAAAAATAATATTTAAAAAATCCCTGTCAAACTAAATATGTTGAGTGGCTAAAACCTGGCTAATTCCTGATATCAACATAAAAAAATATTTTTTTGAACTACATAAAAATTAAACAAACTTACGGGTACCAGGTTTGACATTTTTCTCAATGTCAAAACAATCCAAATTCAAAAATATAATTCCTATTTTTGCAGCAAAAGATTTCTAAATGAAAATGTCAAAACAGCTTATCGGTAGTTTTATTTTACTAGTTATTGTTGCTTCTTTATACCGCATCATGCCTTCACGTCCTTATGGGTTTGCTCCACAGATAGCCATGGCCATTTTTGGTGGTGCTATAATAAAAGATAAAAAATGGGCATTTCTTCTGCCTTTATTATCAATGTTTATTTCTGATGGATTGTATGAGTTGTTATATTTAAATGGAATTGGAAATATCTCCGGATTTTATAGTGGTCAAATAACCAATTATATTTTAATTGGCGGATTAACTGTATTTGGATTTTTCATAAAAAATTCAAATATAAAGAGTATCGCTATCGCTTCTTTTTCTGCACCTACCCTTTACTTTTTAGTTTCCAATTTTTTAGTATGGTTGAGTCCGATGGCTGGTTTGGGAAGACCATCCACATTTAGTGGGTTATTAATGACTATGCAGGATGGATTGCCTTTTTATCCATGGAGTTTAGCCTCTACTATTATCTTCTCGGCTATATTTTTTGGAAGTTATTATTTCATGACAAAGCCTTCAGGAAGTTTAGTTATTGCTGAAAAATAAATGGTTGTTTGTCTTTCATTATTTTTTACCCTCAATTTAAGGTAAATCGTAATTTTTAATTCTGATGATTAATTATCAATCATCAATTATCAATTCTCCATTATCAATTCTCCATAGTCAATTATGAATTCTTCATTACCTATTTGTCTGCTGGTTTAATTGTAACTTAGTTACAACTTATTGCTATGGCTCAACACAATCAAACGGGAATCATCGGGGAAAAATTAGCGGAAGAATATCTATTAAAGAAAGGGTTTGTCATTCTTCATAAGAATTGGC
>JBDTEF010000005.1:0-4844 GCA_039922615.1 Ginsengibacter sp. | reverse complement strand
TAATCCAAATGAATACTATTTCCTCTTTCAGCGATTTTTTTTTCAGATGCCTGCATTTTTTTTTCCATTTAAACTTATCTTTCCAATCTTATCTATTTTTATTAATTATTTATTAAGTCCAGTAAAGTTTACCAAAATATGCCTCATCCTCTTTTTCGCAAAAAAAGTATCAGTGCCATTTTAAATGATGCTCAATCAGGATTGTCCGATGCTACTCATTCAGCTTCCGGATTAAATAAAGTGCTAACTGTTCGTGACCTTACTGCAATGGGAATAGCAGCCATTGTGGGTGCTGGTATATTTTCTACCATAGGAAATGCCTCTTTTCATGGCGGGCCAGGTGTCTCTTTATTATTTGTATTAACGGCTATCTGTTGTGGATTCTCGGCATTGTGTTATGCAGAATTTGCTTCCCGTATACCTGTTAGCGGAAGTGCTTATACTTATGCCTACGCTTCATTTGGGGAGTTGATCGCCTGGATAATCGGTTGGGATTTATTAATGGAATATGCCATAGGAAATATTGCAGTAGCCATTTCCTGGAGCCAGTATTTTGTAAATTTACTAGAAGGATTAAATATACATGTTCCTGCATTTTTAACCACTGATTATTTGAGTGCTTCGCGTGGATTTGCAGAAGCAAGTACAGAATTGGCAAAAGGAACCCTCCTGACAGATCTATCACAAAATTTACGTGAATCATATAATGCCTGGTTGCACGCACCCCAGATTGGTGGTATCAGGATTATTGCTGATGTACCTGCTCTTGCGATTGTTTTCTTAATTACCTGGCTTGTTTACACAGGTATCCAGGAAACGAGAAAGGCAACCAATATGATGGTAATATTCAAAATCGTTATTCTCATCGCTGTAGTTGCCATCGGCGCTTTTTATGTAGCGCCAGCTAATTGGAGCCCGTTTTTACCAAATGGGTTTGGTGGAATGATGAAAGGAGTATCTGCTGTATTCTTTGCCTATATTGGTTTTGATGCCATTTCTACCACAGCGGAAGAATGTAAAAATCCCCAAAGGGATCTTCCGCGGGGAATGATCTATTCATTGATTATTTGTACAATTTTATATATCATCATTGCATTGGTATTGACTGGAATGGTTTCTTATAAAGAATTAGAAGTGGGTGATCCATTGGCTTTTGTATTTCAAAGGGTAGGTTTGGATAAAATCAGTTACATCATTTCTTTCAGTGCTGTGATTGCAACAGCGAGTGTTTTATTGGTTTTCCAAATGGGGCAGCCGCGTATCTGGATGAGCATGAGCCGCGATGGATTATTGCCGAAAGCCTTTAGCCGTATACATCCTAAATATAAGACACCCTCATTTGCGACCATTGTTACCGGGTTTGTAGTTGCCGTTCCGGCGCTATTTTTGAACCTGACCGAAGTAACTGACCTGACAAGTATAGGTACTTTATTTGCCTTCGTTCTTGTTTGCGGTGGTGTACTTTTATTGCCCAAAAGGGAAGCAGGAGAAGAGAAACCTAAATTTCAAATTCCGTATATTAATTCTCAATTTATAGTTCCTGTTTTATTTATTGTAGGAGTTATATTTTTCTGGAAAAATTTCCTTGGCCTTTTCGATTTTACAGCAGGATGGGAGGTTTTTAAAGATAAATTACCTTTCTTCCTATTCGTTTTGTTAGCAGTTGCAATTGCTGTAACATCGTTCATGAAAAAACTGTCACTTATACCAGTACTGGGATTGGCAAGTTGTTTCTATTTGATGACGGAGCTTGGATATACAAATTGGTTAAGATTCATTATATGGCTTGTGATTGGCCTTGCTATTTATTTTTTATATAGCAGGCATAATAGTAAGCTGGCGAAAAGTGATACTATTGATTAGGAAGAAATTATATGCGCCCTTAATTTAATTTTCCAGATGATGGTAAGTATAATAAAGGAAATTATTGCAAAATATATTAATAGTAACGAAATTGCGTTAGGTTCAACTCAAGCTAAAATGTGTGTTCAAATTATAAATAGGATATTCAAAAAAATGTCTGCGGGTATTAAATTTTCGGCTATAAAAGTGGATAATAATTTTATATGTGATGGCCCTCACCGATATATAGCGTCATTTCTTTCGAATTATCCGCTTGAAAGAAATGCAGGTATTATTGCACCTTCGACAGAAAGCGTTCCCTGGGATTTAGTTGATTTTGAAGAAGAGTGGGAGTATGCAGAAGATATCAACAAATTTAATCAGCAGGATGCTGAAAATAACAATATTACATTAGAGGAAATTGAGGAAATGGTAAAATAATACTTTAAATTTGTGTATCATGTTAATCTTCTTGGACATAGATGGTGTTATGGTTCCTGCCAAAAGCTGGGTAAGCCCGGAATTCTTATTGGATGAATTTCCAATATTTAGCAGTAAAGCAGTACTTACACTTAACAAGGTAATCACAGACGAGGATACTGTAATTCTTACCACTTCACACAAATCAAAATTTAATCTTGAAAAATGGAAAAACATTTTTTTAGATAGAGGTATTCATCTAAAAAAAATCAAATCTCTCCCTGGTAATTTTAGTAATCTTAGCAGAAAGGATGAATTACTTAATTATTTCTATTGCAATAACGTACAAGAGAATTTTGTTATTATTGATGATGATAAAAGTTTAAATGAACTGCCAAAAGAATTAAAAGATAATTTAATACAAACAAGTTCTCATATAGGTCTAAGAGAAGAACATGTAGAAGAAATAAAATCTATATTGAATCGTACGTTAAAATCTGTCTGAACTATCTAATAATTAATCACATTGTAACATTTCATTTCTTCAAATAGGTAATTTTTAATTTTATCCACATCTAATAATGAATTACATGTTTTAGCAAATATTGGGCAACTAACTACTCAGCTCTGCAACAATTTTTTTTCCACCCAAAAAACCTCCCGCCTGCAACAAGGCAGCTATCACAATTACCAGTAAAGCCCCAATCACATTCAGCCATAAAAAAGAAATAATGTCCGCCTTGTAAATCAATACCACCAATACTTCTGAAATGATGGCGCCATAAAAAATGGCATTGGCTTTTATAAACTTAAACCAGAAAGCAACTAAGAATATTCCAAGGATGACTCCATAAAATAGTGATCCCAAAATGTTTACTGTTTCGATCAAACTATTCCCAAGATTACCTGCGAATTGAGCAACAAGAATGCAAAACACGCCCCAAAGAAATGTGTAAAATTTAGATATTCGATAATCCATTTGTGGTGTCATTTCCTTTTTGAGAAAGCGTTTATGAATATCGACAACCGTGCATGATGCGAGGGAATTTAATGCTGCCGCAATACTTCCCCAGGCCGCAAGGAAAATGACGGCAATCAACAAACCAATGAGACCTTTTGGTAAATAATCAATAACAAATCGGAGGAAAATAAAGTTGGTATCATTGGCACTTTCTCCTGGTAATGCTTTTGTCAATACTGCCTTGTATTCATTACGGATTTTTTCTTTTCCGGGATTGTCAATTGCAGACAGATCGTTGTATTTTAATTCTAATGTAGTCAAGTCATTTTTATACACAGTTTGTTTGGCGCGTACAGCCTGCGCTTCATTAAAATAAACAGGCGCTTTATTAAACTGGTAAAATGAAAATACCAAGACACCTAAGAGCAGAATGGCGAATTGCATAGGTATTTTTATTACACCATTCATTAATAATCCCATCTTACTCTGCCGGTTATTTTTTGCAGTAAGATAGCGTCCAACCTGGCTTTGATCAGTACCAAAGTAGGAGAGTGCCAGGAAAAATCCGCCAATTACACCACTCCAGATATTGTATTTATCTTTCCAGTCAAAACCTGTGTCTGTATTTCCGGTGGTAATAATATTCATCTTTCCTTTGGAACCTCCTAATTGTAATGCATCCAGGAAACCTACATTTGGTGGCATCTTGTGAACTACCCAATAGCCCGCCAATACCATTCCAACGAGAACAATTAATAACTGTAATTTTTGTGTATGAGCAACTGCTCTCGCTCCACCCGATACAGTATAAATGATCAATAAGCCACCCATTATAAAATTGGTATAATAAATATTCCAACCCATCAAAGAACTTAAAATAAGTGAAGGTGCGTAGATGCTAATGCCGGTAGAAAGACCACGGGAAATTTGAAATAGGAACGAAGTAAATGTTCTTGTTCTCAGGTCAAATCTTTGCTCTAAAAATTCATAGGCAGTAAATACTTTTAACCGGTTAAAAACCGGAACAAATACAATGCAGATAACGATCATAGCAAGCGGTAACCCAAAATAATATTGCACGAAACGCATGCCATCTGTATAGGCCTGGCCCGGGGCACTTAAAAAGGTAATGGCACTTGCCTGAGTGCCCATTATGCTCAACAAAACAAGGTACCAGGGCATATCGCGATTACTCAAAAAATAGCCTTCCAGGTTCTTGCTTGTCCTGCTTTTATAAACGCCATACATCACAATGCAGCTAAGTGTTACTATAAGAACTATCCAATCAGGTACACTCATTTCAGTTTAAAATTATCATAAGAAAAGTCATTGATAAGCTCTTTTGATTTTTATTTATGCTTTCTTTATTTAAAATATTGTGTGATAAAATAATACAGCACGACTTGGACAATTAAAAAGAGTAAAACAAAAAGGTACATTTTATTCCAATACTTTTTTTCTGCTTTATGCATTATTTTCAATTTTTTACTGTTGGCTATCTTAATTATTTCCCGGTATCATTTGGTTTTGCAAGGATGTTAGCAAATAACCGATATGCTCCCGGTATGCCTGCCGGTAATTCCCTGAAAAAAACCAACCCGGAATAAATAAATCTTCCTTT
>JBDTEF010000004.1:0-3696 GCA_039922615.1 Ginsengibacter sp. | reverse complement strand
CGATGGTAAATTCCTGTATTTTCTATCACTAACAGTGTTTTATTATCAAAGGTTACTTCGCTGTTTTTGAGCCACTTTTTTAATAAAGCCAACCCCTCAATGGTATTATCAAAACGCTCTGTGGTCATCTGTTGTTTTTGAAAATCAACGACACTCATTAAGGAGATATCAAACCATAGTTTTGAAACATCAATTCCTAAAAAGAAGCATGTTTGTTTTTTCATCATTTTGGTTTTAAATTGTGAGTAATGCATTAACCATTTTTGCCCCATCGTCCTAGTCCTTGATAGTGGGTAGTTAACCCTAATTGCTATATGGACACTAAGGGAAAAAAACAGCAGCGGATTCTATCTCCACATAGGTATTTAACCTTGACACTGGTCATAATGTGCCGCTGCTGGTGGTTAGTGTTTATCCACATAATTTAGTTAATTGTAAAAGAAAAAAAGAACCAAAAAAAGAAAAGTAGTAATAATAGTAATATCTTTTAATAATCTATGAATGCAAACCTAAAGGACACGAACCGGGGGTATCTTCATGTTTCGTGGCCACGAACCAATTCTTGAAACATCAAAATGTCTTCTATAGCTACCAACTCCAACCTAAACCTTCACCTTTTTGGGATAAGCCAACGAAACAAAATATACCGTCATCACCGCCAAAGGAAAAGAAATGAGTGCAGGATTTTCCAACTGATGAATTGCATTGGCAGAGTCAAGGCCATACCTATCCCACATCGTGGGCGAGGTAAGAATAATCGCTAAGGAAGAAACAATACCGACAACGATAGAAGCTGAAATACCGGCAGCAGATGTTTTTTTCCAGAATAATAAAAATAGAATTGCAGGTAAATTGGCGGAAGCTGCAATGGCAAAAGCCCAGCCAACCAAAAAAGAAACATTCATTCCTTTAAAAGCCATCCCTAAAAAAATAGCCAGTAAACCCACAGCAAAAGCTGCAATTTTTCCGGCTTTTACTTTGGCTTCATCACTTAAATTTCTTTTCAAATAGACATCAAGGAAATCATGTGCGATAGCACCGGATGAAGCAACAATTAATCCTGCAACTGTACCAAGAACCGTTGCAAAAGCCACTGCGGAGATCACAGAAAAAAGTACCACTCCAAATGCTCTTGCCAAAAGCGGAGCAGCCATATTGCTCGACTCCACATCCAATACGCCGTTTACGGCTGCACCTATTCCCATAAATAAGGTAAGAATATAAAATGCACCAATTGCTGCAATCGCCAGGATGGTTGATTTACGCGCATCCCGTGAAGATTTTACGGTGTAATAACGAATAAGAATATGTGGCAACGCTGCCGTTCCAAGAAAAAGGGCAAGCATCAACGAAATAAAATCCAACTTGCTCCACAGGCTGGAACCCTTACCTATCTTATATTTCAAACCTGGAAGCATGAAGCTTTTACCTGAAGTAATATTTGGATAATACAATGAAACGCTTTCATCATTGTATGTAAATTTTGCATTGGTAAAACGAACAAGATCACTTTTTTCTATGATGGATAAATATTCTACCGGACCAACAGCGCCTGTTTTTTCAACTTCTTTTCCATCAACAATAATTTTATTCAAATGCCCTACCTGGTAGAAATTACCCTTCGTCTGTGCTTCACCGTTAAAGAGTTTTTCTCCACTTTTATTTTCTGTTATGGAGAGTGCTTCTTTTAAAATAAAGATGTTATTATTCTCCACCAGATTAAACCAGCGTTTGATTCCATCTTTTTCTAACTGTACAAATTTTTTACCCTTCACATACGTTTGAGCAATGACATTCCAACCCGCTACATTGGCCACTTTATCTCCGGCCATCTGCGGAGATAACTCCATGAAAGAATGGTATTTTTGGTTCCCATGATCGGGTGTAAGGGTGAAGCCATTTTTAAGAATATACCCCGCGAGAATCGTAGATAAAATAATTAATAATCCGCCTTTTAAAAATTGAACATAAGTGGTAGAAGTCATGCCGGCTGTAGCTACTATGACTATTACAATTAAGCCCACTACCAATACCCCAACCCAATGGGGTAAGCCAAGCAATGGTGTAACAAGGTCCCCAGCGCCAACCATTTGTGGAATTAAATAGAAAACAGAAATGATCAATGTACTTATGGAAGCAGTTAGCGTAATTGCTTTAGAATTAAATTTTGAATTCAGCGCGTCCGTAAAAGTGAATTTACCTAGTTTTTTAAATGGTTCGGCAATGAGAAATAATGCTACTACCCAACCAGCTAAGAATCCGATGGCATATAAAAATCCATCAAATCCTGACACGGCAATCATTCCACAAATTCCTAAAAACGATGCAGCAGAAAGATAATCGCCGGCAAAAGCAATTCCATTGACTGCCCAGTGAATTTTACCACCCGCAGCGTAATAAGAAGAGGCAGATTTTGTTTTTCTACCTAAGTAAAATGATAACCCCAGAACCAAACCGACAAAGAAAATAAAGACAGCCAGTGCGATGTAAGAAACTCCATAGATCATAATTCACCCTCCCCTTTGTTCATTTTATCTTCATAACGACTACATAAAAAGTTGTAAAGAATTCCTAATAAAACAGCAAAAATAATGAGGCCGATTCCGTAAAAAACAGCCAGGTTAATTCCTCTGAAAACCTCTGTAGCGAGGAGCTCATAATTCAAAACGCCGATAGCAACGAAACCTGCATAAAAAAAAAGATAGAGAAAAAAGAATTTGATACCGAGTTTGGCTTTTTTTTCAGAAGCATGATCTACTTCGGGTTCTGACAGGATATTTTGATGCATAAGGTTTTAGTGATTAAAAATCTTTGTAAGAAAATATGTAGTGAGATAGCGGGTTTTACGAGATTTAAATGTAGATATTTTTAATGGAATAAAAATTGTCAGCATCAATAAATACTTTCTGAAAAAACCAGTTGAGGTATTTTTTAGATAAATAAATAGCGAATATTTAGGTTTTAAATTTTCAGAAAAGGATTGCTTATCTCTATGATTTTTTCCACGTGAATAATAGCAAAAATCAAATGGCGCACAAAACATTTAATTTGTAAGAGTAAGTTTAATTGCCAAAAAACGAAACCTGAACTCGTTTTGTTTTAAAGAAGGAATGTCCAATTTGTTCCGGGTTCCACCGGTATATTTCCAACTATTTTTTTCGATAAGGTATCATTATTTTTTTGCAACACCATACCATTTTTCAATTAAGATAAGAAGCAGGAATGCGGGCATCGCAATCAATAATATTTTCCCATATGCATCCATTAAAAAATTTTACCAAATTTATTTCTTTTTGAAGGATTTAAATTGGACTATCTAATCATAAGATGTTTGATGAAACGAATTCCGATTATCAACTTATTGGCCACGTAATCTTCTTCGGGGATGTTACAGAATAAGTAGACGCCTTATTCTAATTATAAAAAATTTTTAATGCAAGGCAGCTACAATATCTCTTGGTAACAAAAGAAAAATATTTATTCCACAGAAGAAATTATTAATGAAATTTATTTTTCCCAGGTGTGATGGACATGTAATGATAACAGAATAAACAAACCTGCTATTCTTATGATAAGGACATTACAGATTTAACGGAATTTCAGGGATGGAATTATTAAAATTTGGGGATAATCAATAGCAAAAACAGAATGTTATAACTGGAAATGATTATTAAAAATTGCCAATTAAACCAATAG
>JBDTEF010000003.1:0-6873 GCA_039922615.1 Ginsengibacter sp. | reverse complement strand
TTATTCCTGTTCTCCGGTAATTTTCCACCACCTGCTTTTACATTTATTTGCATCATCATAGCGTGAATTAGGCGATCAATTGTTCGCAGGTTCTGTAAGGTCCAAGACTTCTTCATCGATATCATGTTCTTTGTGACAACTATTACAATTATTTGTCAACAGGCGATAAGCTTTAACAGCATCCGGGAAATTATGTTGTTCCAGTGATTTTCGAATATCTTTTATGGCAGGTAGCAGTTTTTTCTGGTACGACATTTCAAATGGGGCTGTCAATTTCCTGTGATGCTTGAATGTGGCAGCAATTACCTGCAGGCTGCTATCCATTCCCTCCAGCAACCAGGATGCATTATCTGCATCTCCATTACGAAGTTCCGTTCCGAGGTTATCGTGATACATCTTCATGTCATCCATACTTTGACCGAGATCCTTGCTATTATCAGCGGCGGCATCACCTGTTCTGTTGCACTGCGAAAAGAGCAGCAGGATTAAAAAGAATACAGCCGTCGTCAGGAAGGTTTTCATCGTGTAAATTTAAGAAAATCAGGGGTAGGAGTTGGAAAGGGAATTTATACAGGTAAGTCCCCCCGATAGCGAGTTGGTATTTAGAAACCATTAATAAACGAATGATCAAAACTCCTGAAACGCAATTATAATTTCTAGAATAAAATGCGACGAAAGGAAGACTCCGTCAGTCGCTATTATCCCGGATCTTCACTTCTATATTCCAGCTTAATTATTTTTTTATTTTCGTTATAATGTAATATTAAAAAATCAGATTCCCCTGCACCTAAAACGTATACAATATTATTCTCTTTTTTTTCATAATTTGGAATTACAAATCTATCCCATTTGGAAATTTGCTTCTTTAAATAAAAATTAAAATCGTAAGTTTTGGGTTCCTGTTTTTCACAAGCCCAGCCATCTCCATCATTTTTCACTTTAAGTAGTAATTCGCTGTCAATCTGAAGACTGGATAAATTATTAATTTGGCCGTCTGTAGAGCCGGTGCACCTATTATCTTCATGATAAATTAGAAGCCACTTGTCATTAAAAAACGAACTCAATTTTTTGCCATTCTTTAGATTTTCGATAAATGCTGTCGCTTGTAAATCAACATTATCCGGCGTGTTGGGAATTAATTGGTTCACTATTTCGCTATCAGTTTTAAATGGTTTCACAGCTTCTTGTTCAATGACAATTTCTGTTTTATCTGCAATCTTATTTACCGAAGTCGGACGCTCACATGAATGCATACACGCAATTAATCCAATAATTAAAATATTGGATCTTGTATTAAACTTTATCGTGGCAGGCATATTCAAAATTACTTTAGATAATTATTTTTAATTGAAAGTCAAGTTTTACGGCATTATAAAATTGCACAATAATTTCATCATCGGTTTCCCAATAATATTACTTGATTGAATGGCTTTATTCTCTTTAAAATAATATAATCTGGTTTATTCTTTATTTTATTGGTTGTGTATAATTGTTGGCAAAAAAAAATTAGAATCATAAATAAAATCAGGAGACAAGTTGATATTTTTTTGCTTTACTGTTATGTAAATTGAGTTTTGATTTAGATCCCTATTCTAATTTTTTTTAAAATCAATTGTTCATCCTTTTTTTCGATAGAATATAAACTTTCGAGATCAAGCCTGCCAGAGTAATCGGTTTAGGTAAAAGCTTATTTTAATTGCCTGTTTATTATATCCCACTTCGAATGACTGATTTTCAAATTTTGAATGAAAACCATTCCGCAGCCAAATTCTCCATAAGTATTTACATCAACGGTTTTGTTTTTTTGGTTGAAAATAATTGTATTAAAACTTGGGAAAACTTCCGGTTTAAAATCTTCTGCCTTTTTAATAAATGTCAGCAAACTATCGGACCAATCATTAATAATCGCCCACTCTCCTTCTATCTTGTTAAGCGTTTCGTAATCAATAATTACCACCTTTTTTATTTGATTTCTATTATTGGTACTAGAGTACTATAATGCAAAAATTAATGTCGAAAATAGGTATCCTTTTTTCATTTGGAAATTTTCATTAAGACAATGGTTTTATTTGGCTTTTCTCAAAATAATTTTGTTTTCATTTTTAGAAATTACAAATTCTTCCGGTGGTCTGTTCTTTGTAATTTCTGTGGGCGCCTCGCAAGTTCCATAATTTTTTATGCTGTCGCAATACAATTTAATTTTATCGTTATCTGTAAATTCATAATGTCCGTAAACAGATGTAAAACAATCGTTGCCACATTCCCAACTATTAAAGCTTGTAAATTGCTTTTGATCTATAAATTCGATAGCAGAAAAATTCCAAATTAGGGAACTATCCGCTTTAAGAGTAAGATTGTATAAAGTTTCGCTTGGGCTTACTCCTAATAATTTGTCGTTGGCGATAATCCACATAGTCTTTTGTAAGAAATTCGGGTATGATTTAGACGGAGGTTCTGGTTGGCCAATTTCCTGATCTTTACAGCTTACGAAAAATACTATAACAATTATTATAACCACGAACTTGCCAATGATTTTTGCTTTAAAATTCTTCATGCTTTTTTTCAATAATTTCTTGAGAAGTCTTCCAAATACCTTTCGTTAAATATATCTTCATTTTCCTTTCTAATTTTTCCAATGTACATAGCTGCTGGTGATATCCGAATTATTCCAATGTATTTTAAGGGTGTCTTCATCCACAGAATATATCTTTCCGTCCTGCACAAAATCAGGGTAATAAATTTTCAATTGATTCCCTTTCAATTCATAATGCATGTCACCATCACCGTCATAATCCACCACGTAAAATGATTTGCCTGTTAATTGAAAGTCTGCATGCGGTCCATAGGGATCCATTGTCCAGATTCCAAACAAAAGAGTAGTATCAATAGTAGTATTGATAACAGGTAAACCTGGTTTTTTATTATTTTCTGTAGTACGATGTTCGGTCTTATTTTCTACAATCGAAGTTGAATTTTTATCCATACTATTTGCCTGATTTCCGGTATCTTTTACCTGTTTAGATTTTGGTAATGTTGATGAGTTATTTTGATTGTTGCAGCTTGCAAAAATGAAAATCAATAGCAATATCAAAAACTGGCTATTATTAATTATACCATTTAAATTCTTCATCAATTTAGTAATAATTGTAGGTGGTAAAAACAATGATTAATTTTTATTCATTATCCAGGTAATTTACAATATCTTAATCCTGATAAATTGTTTTTTTGGCTTCAGATCCGGTCGCTCTCCCCAAAAGGCTTTGAAATGAATTACTGCCAGGTACAAATAACCGTCTGCACTATAAAATATTTCTGTGGGATCATTGGTCGGCATCCATTTATTAAAGCTTGCACTCATCATCAATTTTATTTGCTGATTATTGATCGAATAAAGTTCTAAATCTGAAGTTGATTCGTAGGGATTTCCATAGATGCAAATGATATTTTTTTTATCCGGTGAAATGTGGGGATACTCACCAAAAACCTGCGTTTCTTTTCCACTCGTCTTATCAAGAAAACGGTAGTCCATACTTTCATAATAGGAACCCGCAATGAGATATTGATTTAAAAATTCTACCTGGCCTACATATCTAAATTCTTCCCTGTAATCACCTTCTTCGGGTTTGTCGATTATTTTCAATGTCTTATTTTGGACTGGTAATTCTATGATCCCGTTTTCCTTTTTGATTACAGTCGTATCTGCTAAAAGAAAATTAATTTCACTATTTTTTTTACTATCGAAAAGTTTTTTATCGATAAGTTCAATCCCAAGTTGGCCTTTGAGAGGTGAACCCTTTTCAAAAAATTCTGATTGATTATTTACACTAATTGAAGTAATAATAATTAAGTCTTCAGGCACTAAGACTATTTCCTCAATGCCGCCGGTTTTTTGCTTGCTCACATAGACCTTTTCCCATTGGGAACTTTCTACTTTTGTGCCATCTTCTTTCTCATAATTTCTATTAATCCTTTCACGAATACCAAGCCATTCTCTGCCATCCTCAATTACCTCCACTTGAGTGCCAAATTCATAACGTCCTAAAGTTTCAGAATTTTCGTCAGGTTGTTGTTTAAGCTCCAGGCCTTTTCTATCTATTACAAAAACTTTTCGAACGACTATTTCTTTGTCATAATCAATTTTATAAGTTGCCTGTGTTACAACTTCTTTTTTAGGTTGCGGAGAGTCTACATAAATGCTGACGGTTTCAGGATTGACAATTTTATTATTTTGGCAACTAATTATTGCTGTTATTATTAAAATAAATGAAAGTGGGTGGAAAAATTTATTCATAAGCATTCTCTATCCAGGTGAATATTTAAGCAGGAGAAACAGTGTGGTTCATTAATACCGTTTTCTCTAAAGCAATATTTATTCTAATGCACCAAAAATACAGTTTCATTACATTCAGCAAAATTTTATCCTGATAAATATTGACGTATATTTTTTATGATTATTTAAATCCATGCTTCTGATATTAGCTATTAAAAATATTCAGGAAATCGTATAATGAAATGTAAAATTTAGGGTATAGTTGTTGATTAACGGAGGTAAAACTATCAAATCAAACAGGTTTGTCCATTTTGATTTTCTAACTAAAATAAATTTTTAAAAATTAATTGGAGCGTGATTGATTTCAAAATATTGAAAAAATAAATGAAAAATAAATATAATAAAAACTGTTACTCATTTCCATTACTTATTGCCAGTTTATTATTGATGAGTTCATGCAACAGCCAGGTGAAACCTTTAGCAGAAGCGACTTTGGCTTTAGAAAACTTTGATTTCAATACCAATGTTTCTTCACTCTTACGGGAAAAAGATAAGAGTAAAGAATATGAGAATTTTTGGAATGTAAAATCTATGGTTATTGGCATCGACACCGTGTTCACCGATGAGTTTGATGATGAGAATAGAAAGCCAATCCGACTGGATTACCGGCCTTCAGTTTATTCTGCACGCGATAAAATTGCCACTTTTGGTGATATGAATTTTTATGCGATCAATATGGTGACCACACTTGATAATAAAATAATGGTAATGTCTGGTTCTGTTCCTGAAGTTTCTGAACAGGAAGTAAAAACATTTGTATCTGGTATGAATAAAAAGCATGGTGATGCTGTAAAAACAACGGACGATTTTTTCGGTCCGTATGATATTTATACCTGGAAATTAGCAGACAGAATTATAAAATATTGTGTGATTTATGATGATGAAAGTAATGTGCTCAAAATAGAAGTCGATAAAGAAAAAAAATCTCTAAAAGGGGTAGAGAAAACACCCCATTACAAAGCCTATTTATTTACCATAAATAATAAATATGCAGACCAGGTAATTGGTAAAATGAATACCGGTGATTTGTTGTATTGTAAATAATTCTTTCTGAAACGACAATTAAAAATCCAATTAACTCAATTTATAAAAATGATTAGAAAAATTACCAATTCAAAAATTACCATCTGCTTCGCGCTTTTAGTCCTATTATTTTCCTGTAACAATAATACAGTAACCAGCCAGGCATCAAAAGTCGATCATTCAACTTTAGTAGTTTCCAGCGCCGGCAACCTTTATAATTACAACCTGGATGAAAAAAAAGTATCCTGGGAATACACCGGCAAATTTGACACCGATGGCAATCGGAATTATTTTGCCATTGATGGGGAGCAAATTTTTATGCCTTATGAAAGTGGGAAGTTCATCAGTTTTAATGTAAATACCGGTAAAATACTGTGGCAGCAAGAAATATTTGGTAAGGAAAATGATGTCATGGAAATGAGCAGTGGCGAAGATGACCAGGCGGAAATGTTGAATGAATTAAAGCCTCTTTTCATGACAACACCATTGGTCGATGGTGATAATGTCCTTATCAATTCCACGGGCAGACCTAACCAAAGTATGGGCTACTTGTACAATTTTAATAAAACTACGGGGAAGCGATTATGGGCGCAAGAACTCCCAACTGTATTTAATTATTTCGCGCCGGTAAAATACATTGACAATTACTTTGTAAACTCAGCCGTTTATTTAGAAATGTTTACGCCAAAAACCGGGACCAGTACCAGCTATGGAATGTTTGATGGCGATGCGGAAATTGCAGGTGAGCCTGTACAAAATAATCCCCCAAACCAGTTTGCCAGTCCTATCTATTCCCAAATGCAGACAGATGGAAAAAGTATTTTCATAGGCGATGAGAATGGTAAGTTCTATTGCTTTCAATTAGATAAAAATGGGTCTGTACCAGGTGGTGATATTACTGATCCAAAAAATACATTTATAAATAATCCGAAAATATTTAAATGGATCTTCAGTGATGAAGAATACAGCTTTCAGAAAAACAACATTACATTTTTAACGAAGGATGCCTTGTTTGTAGAAATGAAAACCGGCAGCGCTGATAAGTCCTGCATTTTTGCTTTAAATCCTGGTGATGGTAAAGTAATTTGGAAGAAAGTGGTGGCAGGCGATATTAATAATTGGGCATTACATGGCGATAAAATTGCCGGAAGTACTGATGATCTACTATTTTGGATGGAAGCAAATGGACAGAATTATGCTGAGGTAAAAATCGACAGCAAACCCTTATCTAATATGGAATGGACAGATAACAATCACTTAATTTACATCACCAAAAAAGGCATAGAAAATATTGATATCGGTAATAAAAAATCAACTTTGATTTTTAGTAAAGATGTTCAGGAAAATGAACACAATAATGTGCAGATAAAGTTTTTGGGAAAGTGATTTTGTGCATAACATGCATTTTAGTTAGGCGAATTAAAAAGAGCTAATTTTATTTTCATCTCTCCTATTTTTGTTTTTATTAAATCCAAAAATTATTTACAAAATTACTTTACTCTACGAAAAATATAAATATT
>JBDTEF010000002.1:0-14481 GCA_039922615.1 Ginsengibacter sp. | reverse complement strand
TTGGGAGGTAAACCGGAGATCACTCGTTTCAAAGGGTTGGGGGAAATTTCTCCTGATGAGTTTGGAAGATTTATTGGAGAAAATATCAGGTTACAACCCGTCATGCTTTTACCTGATATTCATATTCAGGAATTATTGGAATATTACATGGGAAAAAATACACCTTCCCGGCAGGATTTTATCATTGATAACCTGGTAGTGGAAGTTGATTTGGTGGAAACATAAAAGAGTGGATAAAGAGATGTTTAAATAAAAGTTACAAAAAGATATAACGATCTAAAAAAAATAATTATGGATGCAATAAAATTAATTGGCGTTTCTCATAATGGTAAGCTTACCGTTGATGTGCCAAAAGAATTAGATGAGAAAGAATTAGAGATAATGATTATCGCTTCCAGGAAATTAGTCCCTGATTCTAAAGAAAATCATGATAATTTGAGTGAAGAAAAAAAGATAGAAGATAATACGATTATCTGATAACAAAATTGTGTTGAGATGAAATTTTCAAAAATGAGTAATGCCATAATTGGATATTGTTTCTTGAAGTCTTTTTGATCAAATTAGTTTGTTCAGTATAAATTAATTAAAAATACAAAGCCATTTATGCATATTGTTTTTCAGCAGGAAGATGCAAGATCCCTCATGAAAAGTTTCGAATTGGATGATTCTTTAAACCAGGAGATCGTAGAAATAAAAGATGATTATTCAATTGGGCCTATTAAAGAAATAGACAGCGAAGAGGGGTTAATTCAGAGAAGAGATTGGTGGATGAAAATAACCGGAGGTGATTCGGAAAATCCTGTAAATTCTTTCACAGGAGAAGACGTAAAATCCATCAAAACAATAAAGAATCTTTTAGAACAAAACACTGATAATGCGGTTTGGATATGGGTTGCAGCCAATAAGCGGGATGTGTGTGGTTATTATTGGCTGGTAGCGCAACTGACTGATTATGTGGATCGCGTATTTGTTTTGCACTTAAATAATTTGCCTTTCATCAATGAGAAAGGAACCATTTTTTATCCTGGATATTTATACCAGATTCCTCCTAAAGAATTCCTCAAAGCAAAGAAATTAGCGCGACCTGTCACTCTCTCTGAGTTTGAAATAGATAGTGATGAATGGATGAAATTAGGCAACGAAAGCAAAACAGTAAGGATACTGGAAGGAGCAAAAAAAATAGCCCAATACAATGCGGATTACTTTGATGAGGCGTTATTAAAATACATTACTTCAGATTGGCAAAAGGTTGGTAAAGTTATCGGCCAAATTATGACTAAGTCCACAATTTATATGGGTGATGCATTTATTTTCTGGCGCATAAAATATTTGATTGATGAAGGAACTATTGAAGGGCAGGGTGATGAGAAGAACCGCAAAGAATTTGAAGTAAAAAGGTCATTTATTCAATTATAATTTCTATCCCGATCAGCTAATTTTTGATTGTGAGAAATTCCTGATTCCTGATTTATAAATTACCTTCGTCTACATGTCTAAATTTTTAATGGTGGGTTTGGGAAATCCCGGGAGCGAATATGCACATTCACGGCATAATATAGGTTTTGATGTATTGGATGCTTTTGCTTTAAAACACAATGCAATCTTCCAATCAGCGAGGTTGGCTGATAAAGTTGAAATTAAATGGAAAGGAAAAATTTTCATCTGCATAAAGCCAACCACATTTATGAATTTGAGTGGGCGCGCATTCAAATATTGGTTAGACAAAGAAAAAATACCAGTTGAAAATACACTCACTATTGTTGATGACCTGGCATTGCCCTTAAGCAAATTAAGATTAAGAAAAGGCGGCAGTGATGCAGGTCATAATGGATTAAAAGATATTAAGAATATCCTCGGAAATGATGAATATCCTAAACTTCGATTTGGTATTGGAAATCAATACCCAAAAGGGATGCAGGTAGATTTTGTACTTAGTCAATGGTTGAACGATGAATTGCCTGTTGTCAATACCAAGATTGAAAAATGTCTGGAAATAATACAGGATTTTGCTGTAATGGGAATTGACCGCACAATGAGTGCAGTAAACAATCTTACATTTGAATAACAATAACTTTTTTTGAAATCTGTAAATTTTTAATCGATGAAAATATTATGTATTGGGCGTAATTATGTGAATCATGCAAAAGAATTGGGCAATGAAGTACCCGAAGAACCGGTAATTTTTATGAAACCGGAATCGGCTCTTTCCATCAATGATGCACCATTTATTTATCCATCCTTCAGTAAAGATCTACATTATGAAGCGGAGTTGGTGATCAAAATAAACAAGGATGGTAAAAATATTTCTGAAGAAAATGCTACTGAATTTTATGACGAAATGACGATTGGGATTGATTTTACGGCGCGTGATATCCAGCAACAATTAAAGAAAAAAAGTCTTCCATGGGAAAAGGCAAAAGCCTTTGATGGTTCTGCCGCTGTCGGTAGATTTATCCATATCGCACCGGAAATGAAAATGGATAATATCAATTTTTCTTTTCTTAAAAACAATGAAACTGTTCAACAAGGAAATTCCAAAATGATGATTTTTTCTATCAACCAAATCATCGCAAATATATCTCAGTATTTTACGTTAAATGCTGGCGATTTAATTTTCACGGGAACGCCTGAAGGAGTCGGAGAGTGCGTTACAGGCGATTCTCTGAATGGCTTTATCGAAAATGAATTATTACTTTCTATCATTGTAAAATAGTGGGTCAACAATGAAGGCTTTTACTAAATATATCTCCTAACTAACAATTTTTCCGGATTTTGAATTGGCTGATAAAAAATTTAAATAAAATAAAAAGTTCATTGAAATTTCTTTCAATGAACTTTTTTAATTTTATTATTCCACAGCATTTACAGATCATCAATCCATCAAAGCCATCTTCAATACCTGGTCCATATTCGTTACATAATTCACTTTTAATCCTTTGATATATCCAGGGTTTATCTCAACTACATCTCTCTCATTTTGCGCACACATAATCACCTCTTTTATCCCGGATCTTTTGGCTGCTAATATTTTTTCTTTAATTCCACCAACCGGCAATACCTGCCCACGAAGTGTAATTTCTCCGGTCATTGCTAAGAAAGGTTTTACTTTTCTGCCTGTAAAAGATGAAGCCAACGCCGTCATCAGCGTGATTCCTGCGCTTGGACCATCTTTTGGCGTTGCACCTTCCGGTACATGAATATGTACATTTTTCTTTGTAAATACTTCAGGATCAATTCCAAATTTCCCTGCGTTCGCCTGCAAATAAGTCATCGCTGTAGTTGCACTTTCTTTCATTACATTACCAAGGTTTCCCGTCAATTTTAATTCGCCTTTACCATTTTCACTGATAGCGGTTTCGATAAAAAGAATGTCGCCACCAACATAAGTGTAAGCCAGTCCCACAGCTACTCCCGGCTGATTTACTGCTTTGTACATTTCATTGCTGTAGCGTGATTTTCCTAAATATTCATCAATATCAGAGGGAGTTAATGGTGTTTTTACTGTTCCATCTTCAGCATATTGTCTCGCCAGTTTACGCATAATGCTGGCTAGTTGCCTATCTAATTCACGAACACCACTTTCACGCGTAAAATCTTTAATTACTTTTTCAATGACTGAATCACTCATTTTAAATGAAACATCTTTCAAGCCATTTGCTTCTTTTTGTTTGGGTAGTAAATGGCGTTTTGCTATTTCTATCTTTTCTTCAATAGCATAGCCACTCAAATCAATGATCTCTAAACGATCACGTAAGGCCGGTTGAATATTTTGTAAATTATTGGCTGTTGCGATGAATAAAACTTTGCTTAAATCATATTCCAACTCCAGGTAATTGTCATAAAAATTATTATTCTGTTCCGGATCCAGCACTTCCAATAAAGCAGAAGATGGATCGCCACGATTGTCTGTACCAACCTTATCTATTTCATCCAGTATCATCACCGGGTTGGATGATTTAATTTTTCGGATAGATTGTAAAATTCTGCCAGGCATAGCCCCAATATAGGTTTTACGATGTCCCCGTATCTCACTTTCATCATGAAGGCCGCCTAAACTTACCCGAACGTATTTTCTATTGATGGCATTGGCTATACTTTTTCCCAGGGAAGTTTTTCCAATTCCAGGAGGGCCAACAAAGCAAAGGATCGGACTTTTCATGTCACCTTTTAATTTAAGTACAGCAAGATATTCCAGGATTCTTTGTTTTATTTTCTCCATTCCATAATGGTCGTGATCAAGGATTTTTTTTGCTTTCTTAAAATCATATTGGTCCTTCGTGTAATCTTCCCATGGCAATTCCAGCATAAGATCCAGGTGGTTATACACTACCGAATAATCAGGAGTAGAAGGATGCATGCGCTCCAATTTTTCAATCCCTTTTTCAAATGCTTCTTTAGCAGATTCCGGCCATTTTTTGCCTTCCGCTTTTTTCTGCATTTCCATTACTTCTGCTACATTTTCTCCACCCAATTCTTCTTTAATGGCTTTTAATTGCTGTTGCAAAAAATAATCTTTCTGTTGCTTATCAAGCTCAGCGCGGGTTTTATTGGTTACTTTATTTTTCAACTCTGCATATTGCAATTCAGTCTGCAACAAATTCATTAAAATTTCAGCCCTCGCTTTTACATTATTTATCTCCAATAATTTCTGCTTTTCCAAAACATTGCTATTCAAATTGCTACTCACAAAATGGATAAGAAATGTAGGATTCTCTATATTTCTCAATATGATATTGGCTTCAGAAGGCATGTTGGGAGACAATTGTATTATTTGTCCTGAAAGTTCCTTTATCGATGAAACCATTGCATCAAAGTCATTGTCATCCTTCATTTCCTCATCAATAAGCTGGCTAATCTTCGCTTTAAAATAAGGATCTTCCGAAATGATTTCGTCAATTTTAAATCTCTTCTTACCCTGGATGATAACTGTTGTACCACCATCGGGCATTTTGATTAGTTTGATTATTTTGGCTATGGTTCCAATATCAACAAGATCGCTTACCGTAGGTTCTTCAACTGCACTGTCTTTTTGAGATACTACACCTATCAACTTATCGCTTTTATAAGCATCATTTACTGCCTTAATACTTTTATCTCTTCCTACCGTAATAGGTATCACTACACCAGGAAATAAAACAGTATTCCTCAGGGGAAGCAGGGGTAATTCTGCGGGAATCACCTGGTCATCATTTCCTTCATTTTCTTCATGTAAAGGTATAATAGGCATGAATTCCATTTCATCTTCTGCTCCAGCCATGTAATATTTTTTATTCATATTTCTCTTGTCAAAATGTCAAATGTAAGATAGAAAAATCAAATTTTTCTTTCGCTCACTCATTAGTCAACATTAATGCCATCTTGCAATTCCTTCGGATCTGTATATAGATTTCTGCCAAATGATGTTTTTATTTTCCCATCAGAAAAAATTATTTTAAAACCTGGTGGCGATTTGACAGTTAGCTCTCATGCCATGCGTTTTAAAACCATCGTAAACAATTGTTCGTAAGTGAGGATAGTTGGCAATTATCCGACCCCTTTTTTAAACAATTAATTTATCACATTATGTTAGACACTACGTCAAAAGATGACCAGTTAATTATCTCTGATGAGACCTTAACGAAAGCATTTTCCAGGAGAAATTTTTTTGGAATAATGGGCCTTGGTACGGCAGCGATCTTGACAGCAGCAGCTTGCAAGAAAAATGATAGCCCCTTTGATAACACAGGAATAGATCTTGGAAGTGGCGATATCGGAATTTTAAATTATGCATATGCACTTGAGCAATTAGAAGCAGCCTTTTATTTACAAGTAATTAAAACGCCTTATTCCAGTATGCCTGATATGGAAAAAATGTACCTGACTGATGTCAGAGATCATGAAGTAGCTCACAGAGAATTTTTTAAAGCTGCCATTGGTGCAAAGGCAATTCCAGGTTTGGAAGTGGATTTTTCCAGCATTGATTTTACAAGTAGAACGAGTGTTTTAGGTACCGCAATGGCCTTTGAAGATCTTGGCGTTTCCGCCTATAACGGAGCCGGAGGATTATTACAAAGTCCTGATTATCTTCTTCTTGCGGGAAAAATTGTATCTGTTGAAGCCCGTCATGCCGCACTGATTCGGGATTTAATTACACCGGGATCTTTTGCTGACAGTTCTGCTGTGGATGCAATGGGATTAGATAAGGCCCGTATGCCGCTGGATGTTTTGGCTATAGCTGGAAAATATATCAAAACAAAAATCAACCCTAACAATTTACCCAAATCTTAAATTTTAAATCATGAACTTATTAAATATAATATCAGAAATTGAAAAAACTGATCCGGAAATTTATGACCGGTTAGATACGCGGAGAAATGCAATGAAAAGCTTCGCTAACAAATCAGGGAAAGTTGCATTGGCGGCGATACCATTCGCTTTGGGCTCTATGTTCAAAAAAGCTTACGCCGGTACACGCTCACCGGATGACATCATTGTCGATACCTTAAATTTTGCGTTGACTCTTGAATATCTTGAATCAGAATTTTACAAGCAGGCCGTTGCGACCAATATTATTCCTACGGCAGCAGCGAGAGCGGCCCTGACTGTTATACGTGATCATGAAGTTGCACACGTCGCTTTCTTAATAACTGCTATAAAAGGAGCTGGTGGAATGCCAATTCCTGTATTAACAGCAGCGAATTTTGACTTTACTGCAGGAGGTCTTTTTCCAACTGTATTCACTGATTACGGCTATATGTTAGCAGTTGCTCAGACATTCGAAGATACCGGCGTACGCGCATACAAAGGACAGGCAGCCAATTTAATTTCAAATTCGGCTTATCTTACTGCAGCATTACAAATTCACTCTGTAGAAGCAAGACATGCTGCGCATCTTAGAGAAATGAGAAAAGCTTTGGGAGCGCTGGTTCCGGCAGGTGTTGACGTGAAACCTTGGATTACTTTGAGTCAAAGCGGAATTGGTACACAAGCAGTGCAGGCAACTTATGCAGGTGAAGATAATGTAACCCAGGCAGGAGTTCTTATCACAAATATTGGAGGTAATATGATATCTGCAGTAGCAGCATCTGAATCTTTTGATGAGCCATTAACAAAAGAAGCGGTTTTAGCTATTGTAGCTCCGTTTATAAAAGCTTAATGGTTGGGTTGTTGTTTCACAAATAGAAATCTCTGCAAATTTTGCAGGGATTTTTTTTGAAGTTTCGGTGAAAAATCAGCGGAGTTTTTAAAGAGATGTTTATATTTTAAAAATGAACAACGGGATAAAAATGAATGTTGAAAGTTGAATTATTCTAAAATACCCAGATAAATTATTGAAGGTGGTTAATTAGCCTTGCTACCTCTTTTTTAAATTGATCCAATTCTGCATATTGTTGCTGAATAAATTGGTTCTCTTCAATTTTACCAATTACAGCGTCCATTTCCAGCTGATTTTCATAGACCATTTTCCGATATGGATTGGAATAATCTTTTGCCCTGGACTCATAAATACCTTTACTTAGCCATGTCTTGGTTGTAATAGCTTTTTCAAGATGTTTTTTGAAAATTTCCGCATTAAATTGTTTAGTCGTGATATTTTCTATTTCCAGTAAAGAAGTAAAGGCGTGCGTCAATTTTTTAACTGCATATTTTTCACCCTCATCTTCATAAAAATAGTGTATACCCTTCCAGCTATTAATTTTTTCTGTTTTAATATTTTTTATCAATTCCCTCACTGTTGATCGGGGTATTAGTTGTCCTCCTACATTATCCCATTTGCTCCTGGAAACCTTTACAGGTATACTTTTCCTGAATTCCTCAAAGGTTGCGAAATTATTATTTTTATAATAATTATACAATTCAATAATGGCATAGTAGGCAATCAACTCTTTGTATAATACGATAGAATTTTTTACTTTGATAACCTCGGTAATTCTTTTGCTATTCTCAATGTCTTTTAAAATGCCTGAACCATTTTTATCAACTGGAATTGCTGACAGAAGTTTGATGGCATCAAACATTTCATTAATGGTATCCGGCGCTAAAAAATTGTATTCTAAAGTTTGCGTTTTTACTATTCTTTTATCACGGTCTTCTAATTTCCATGTATTACGTGCGAGCGCATAGAGATTGTACATAAACCAATAGCCTGGCATGATAATGAGCTTGTCGGCAGCAGTATCATTGGACAATAAACTAAATGGAATGGGCACATTTAATTCAGCCGGAAAATCTCCTTTTGCAATGATGGTAAATGATGCAAATTTTGAATTATGTTTTAAACTCACACATAGTCCTGGCCAGAATCCACGCCCGGCAATGATTTCACCATCGGCAGCCCTGCTATTGTGGTTACTTCCAATTGTAGCACCCGCAGCAATATTGCTTTGTCCCTGGATCAGGCTGGCGCATAGAAATGAATTATTGTGGTGCTGTTCATGTCCCGGGAAAATTAAGGAATTCAATACTTCACAGCATGAAATAGTTGAATTATTTCCGAGATAAGAATTGATCAGCCTTGCGCCATATTTCAATTGAGAATGTGCGGCCATTACAAAACGAACAGCTTTTACACCATAGAAAATTCTGCAACCAAATCCTACCACACCATTCACCATTTCACAACCTTCACCAATTTGAGTCGTTCTCTGATCGTCACTATTAATGGTCAGGTTTTTTAATTTATTAGCACCTTTTAGATAGGCATCGGTTCCAACATTTACGTCTTTGATGATATGGCAATCTTTGATGACAGTGCGATCACCAATTCTTCCATAATGACCATGGTTATTGTCTGATTCCTGTTCTGTTATAGCTTTCAATCTTTCCTGCAGTAATTGATCTTCCGGAAAATTGCTCCAAAGCCATGCATCTCCAGCCAGCATGTTATTAAATGGGATAATAGGCCTGCCTCCATTCTCGTTTCTAACCTCCAGCCATACTCTTGTCTTTTCATCTTCCCCCTCTTTCAATATTCCAAAACCAAATTTCGCGTAGCTTGTTGTAGCAAACTCATCTACATTGGCTACCATTACTTCATTTCCCAATATATAATGACTTAAATAGTTAGCATGGTCAATACAAACGTTATCACCGAAGTCACAGCTAATAATAGTGCTATTATAAATCCCAACAGCCATTTGCCTGTCGTGAAATGTCAAACTTAAAGGTTCCAGGTTTCCAATTCGAACCAATCCAAAAAAATTTGAATTTTTGATCAGGTTTGCATCAAATTTTTCAGATACCAATACGTTGTTCCAATTGCTACATCTGTTGGCATTTAGAATAAGCGTCTCTTTCTCCCGGGCTGTGAGCCTGCGGTAGCTTGCATGATTACCATTCTGCTCATTTCTTAAATAATATTCATCCTTCCCGGCAGGCAGGTACTCTTCACTGATAAAGTCATATCCTAATCTATTGAGTGGTTGTTTTATAATTTTGTTCATGTTTGATTCTACTGAAAGATTAGGTGCAATGTAAAATATTTATGCGAATAGATGGGTATTGATGGAAATCAATACCTGATAAAATTTTAATATTTAAATTTAACAGGGAATTGTAGTCAATGAAAACGCGATATGTCACATTTAAATTCCTTAAGAATAATAAATGATTACTTGAAGATATCTTTTTTACTAATAACGAGTCCTTGCCTGGCCATGTCGTCCACTAATGTTTTGCTATAATCCATAGCAATTTTGGAAATGGATGAAGGATCAAAAGTTTCTGATTGAGTCGAATACAATAATTGATTTCTTCCCAGGTCATATAGATTACTTTCCCATATAAGCGTAGTGCTGGTCGTATAGTACCCGGGTCTGTAGACTCTTGTATAAACAGTGCGATAATAGCCGTACCAATTGCGGTAATAGCCGATCGGCCTGACACTGACGTTACCGGGCGTATAATTTTTCTGCTTGTTTTTGTCTAACAATACAACTGTAAGAACGGCATCTGCACCGGATTCGCTAAGTGTTTGTAGCGCTTTCTTTTCACTTTGTGGCAAGTATTTTGGACCAAATGTTGCAAACCCACTCTCAGCGGACAATCCTTTTCCTATTAACCCGGATACAATTTTTTCTTCCATTTGTTTCTGCAATTCTCTATCCTTATCTGGAAGCAAGGCAACAACCATTATATTTTTACCGTTTAGAAAATTATTAGCTACTTCAGGCGCTTTCCAACTGGAAGTTGTTTTTGTGCTGGGTCCGCAAGATGTAAATAATGCAATTAAGGAAAATAACAGTATATATTTAAACGTTTTCATGATTGCTCCATTTAATTAGAATCAACCAAAACCTATACCCAATATTATTCCGCGGAAAAAATTATCGATTATTTATTGAAAAAATACTAATTTTTGAATATCCTATTGACTTTCACGAATCGCGGTACAAAATAAGAATTCATTCCGGAAATCATAACACCTCTGCTGGAAGAGGCATGAATAAATTCTACTTCATTATTTTGATTGCTCGTCACAATGCCCATATGCCCAACTATGCCACTATTCGGATCACTACCTGTGAATAAAATAATATCTCCGCGCCTGCAATCTTTGATAGAAATTTCTCTGCCCACATTTGTAAAATCATAAGAAATGCGCGGCACAGGGATATTGAATTCTTTAAATACATAAGTGATGAATCCCGAGCAATCAAATCCTTTGTCTTTATCAGACGAGCCGTAAGTATATCTGACACCTTTCAATTTTTCCGCAAAATCCACCACATTATTTGCCAAAACATCTCTTGTATTAATAATAATTACAGGGACTTTCTTTTTTATCTTAACAGTGCTTTTAATTTCGTCTGCTTTCGTGACAGGACTTTTTGTTACAGTAGTTTTGCGTGAGCTACTACAACTTGCCAGGAATAAAATCGTAAGAATAAAGAGTACATTCACTTTCCCGTTCATAGTCGCAAATTTATCATTTAATTCTAAAGATGAGACAACTGTTATGACAAAAGGTTACATTCATGCTTACCTGATAATTATAATAATTTACAACTTCTATTAAACCATGTAGTTTGTGGTTGACAACCCAAGCATAGTTGTGAAATAAGTTAGTGTGCGCATTGGGGTGTGGTGGAAAAATAATTATTTTATTAACTCACCAAATTTTCTTTTCCATTATCCAATCATTCATTAAATATCCTTCACCAATATCAATGTTTTCTTCGCGAACAATTTCAAAGCCTTGTTTTTTATAAAAGTGAATTGCTTTATTGAAGCGGTTTACATTCAACTGGATTGAAGTAGCAGCTTCCTTTTTTATTTCATCAATAATGTGGTCAAGCATTTGCTTTCCTACATGTTTACCTTGTTCTGACGGTAAAACATATAATTTATTTAAACGAAAAACCCCCTTGCTTTTTATTTGTGAAGAATAAGAAGCGAAAGCAACAAATTCATTTTCATTCTTTACCAGGATGAAAGAATGTTTTAAAGTTTCTAATTGATTTTGAAGTGAAGAATAATTATAAAACTTCTCAAGCATATACTGCAATTGAGTTTTAGATAATATGTCGCCATATGCAGTAGGCCATATTTTATGCGCCAGGTGATGAATCACATCAATGTGATCTTTTGTAGCCTTCATTATTTCGTACATGGAGGTAACTTACAATTATTGAATGGTAATTTTTAAATCAGGGGCAAAAAATAACCTGCCCTTGTCATCTTTCACCATAACATCAAAAAGGAAAAACTGTTCGTCTGATTGAAGACCATTTACAATATTGTCTATCCAAATCTTAGAAATGGGGGAAGTAACAAATTTATCAGAAGTCACCGTAAAAGAAACTTCCTTTTGTCCTGTTTGTTCATTTTCTACAAGACTTTTGCTTCGGTATAGAAAGCGATAATTGTCAATTGTATAATTACGACCTGAGGAGTCAATAATTTTTATGGGTAGGCTTAACATTTTAACCGCTTCATCTTTGGTGACTTTTGCATCACTTTTACTATTGCCCCACGTAGTTTGAACCACAGGCGGTTTAAACTTTTTCACAGTTGTAATTACTGATTTTTCCTGGCCTTTAGAAAGAAGGGAGGGAACGATCATCAGAAATACAAAACAAAATTTTAAGCAATATTTCATGGATATTTAATTGTCAGGTTACTGTAAGCTATCAATACTTTGGCGAATAGTTTCGATTTTAATTTCTGCATCGTATTTCTTTTTCTTTTCCAATGCAATTATTTCTGGTTTAGCATTCTGGACAAATTTATCATTACTTAATTTTTTATCAATGCTAATTAAGAATCCATTAAGATATTGAAGGTCTTTATGCAACCTGTCAAGTTGTTCAGCCGTATCAATTTCTTTTTCTGTGCGGATGTAAATAGTGTCGTTTCCAACTACCAAAGTCAATGTGGTATTAATTGGCTTGCTGCCAAATGTGATTGCGTCTGCATTTACCTGCCTTGATAAAATAGGCATTAATTGGTCGAAATCAGTCGAATCATTTGTTTCGATACAAATAGATATAGCTTCTTTAAACTTTAAATTATTTTTATTTCTTGCATCCCTTATGGCGGTTATTAATTCCTTAAGATGGCTACCTGATTGCAATACAACATTAATTAGATAAGGGATTTCCTGGAATTGTTTCACAGTAAGGTCATCAGTTCTTTCCTTCAATAAATGATAAATTTCCTCTGTAATAAAAGGCATGAACGGATGCAATAACTGGAGAAGCTCATCAAAATAATCAATGGTTTTTTCAAAGACTTCTTTTGCAATTGTTTTACCAAATTCCGGTTTCACCCATTCCAGGTACCAGCTACAGAAATCATCCCAGATCAGGGAATAAATAATTTTTAGCGCTTCGCTTAATTTAAATTGTTGCATCAGGAGATCTACCTCCATCCGGGCCGCAGCAAGGCGGTTTTCAAACCATTTTTGTGCAAATTGATTTCCCTCGTTTATAGTTGTTTGTTCGATGTCGGAAGTGGAAATATTTCCTTCCCACATTTTTACAAGCTTCAACGCATTCCATAATTTATTGTTGAAAAATTTTCCTTGTTCAAGACTGCTTTCATCAAATAAAAGATCATTGCCTGCCGGTGAAGAAATCATAATACCAAATCGCACTGCGTCAGCACCATATTGGTCGATAAGGTTTAAAAGATCAGGACTGTTGCCTAAACTTTTACTCATTTTGCGACCCAATTTATCACGAACCATTCCCGTAAAATATACATCTGCGAATGGCTTTTCTTTCATGTATTCCATACCAGCCATGATCATACGCGCTACCCAAAAGAAAATAATATCTTGTCCTGTAACTAAAACTGAAGTGGGATAATAATAATTGATTTCCTTATTGTCCGGGTTAGATATTCCTTTAAAGACTTCTATCGGCCACAGCCAGGATGAAAACCAGGTGTCGAGTACATCCTCATCTCTTGTGAGCTTTGAGCTTTGAGCTTTGATTTTAGAGCCCTGAGCTAATTGCTCATTGATCACTGCTGATTGCTCACTGCTCATAGCCGATGGCTCAGAGCTTTGAGCTCCTTGCTGCTTCCTTGCTTCCTCCTCTGTTTCTGCAACGTACATTTTCCCTTCCTCATCATACCAGGCGGGTATTTGCTGGCCCCACCAAAGTTGCCTGCTAATGCACCAGTCTTTTACATTTTCCAGCCAATATTTATAGGTTGCGGTAAACTTATCTTTCGGATGAATGCGAATGTTATCTGAGGTCACTTCATCCAAAGCCGGTGTAGCCAGATCTTTCATTTTCACAAACCACTGCGTAGAAATTTTTGGTTCTACTATAGATTGAGATCTTTGGCTGTAACCAAGCCTGGTTGGGTATTCTTCTTCTTTTATTAGTAATCCTTTTTCTTTTAATGCTGCAATAATTTTCTTTCGCGCTGTAAAGCGGTCTTCACCAACAAATATCTGCCCGGCTTCGCTGATAGTGCCATCATTGTTAAGAGTATCTATAACCGGTAAATGATATTTCAAGCCAATATTGAAGTCATGAATATCATGCGCAGGAGTTATTTTTAAAATACCTGTTCCGAAATCCTTCTCCACATAATCATCAAAAATTACGGGCACTTCTTTATTGATCAGTGGCACGATTACTTTCCTACCCTTTAATTTCGTATACCTGTCATCGTTAGGATTGGCACAAATGGCTACATCGCCCATGATTGTTTCCGGTCTTTGGGTGGCAATAGTTACGAAATTATCTTCACTATTTCCATCATTTTCTATTTCTGAAATGGCTAAAGGTGCTAATTTGTATTTGATAAAATATAATTTCCCTGTTACATCTTTATATTCTACTTCTTCATCGCTCAGGGCGGTTTGTGCAGCAGTATCCCAATTGATCATTCTTGCACCACGATATACCAATCCCTTATTATACAAATCCACGAATATTTTAATGACTGCCTGGTAATAGTGATCGTCCATAGTAAATGTAACACGGTCCCAATCTACACTACAACCCAATCTGCGGATCTGGCTATAAATAATATTACCATATT
>JBDTEF010000001.1:0-18178 GCA_039922615.1 Ginsengibacter sp. | reverse complement strand
TGGCATCGAGCTTGGTTACATTCTCTCTAAGCATCTGAGTCCTGAAATCCGGGGTGGTATCTACGACAATTGAAGTAGTGCTGCTTTCTACCAATATACTGCTTCGCAATCTTTTGTCTTTCGAATCGTCGGAAGTACACACTTCACAATTACATGCAATCATTGGAACGCCACTACTGGTACCTGTTCCAAGAAAAGTAATTTTTAAATCAGGGGAATTCACTCTTCAAAGATAACAGAACAAGATATAATAAAAGCGAAAAAAAGCGTTGAATAATTCATTTCATGTAAAGACACAAAGCATTAAAGTCGCAAAGGAATATTTTTCTACATTAATTTAACCAAAGAGAAATCCAGGAAATATTTATACAAAAACGATAAGAAACTTCTTCCTATTTAAGGTTCCCTGTCATGTATATTCTCCAGATCCAAAGGATCAGCATTTACCTCTTGCTTTAATGAATCCAGCATCTTTTGCGAATCAAGCGTAAGCAGATCATAATTAATCTGAATTGCCGGAATGAGATCCACCAAAATATTAATCCTGCCTTCAGGACTTAGGAATTTATTCAGAACTACTACTTTCTTATCTTCCAAAATACAATAGCCACTTTGAAAAGAACCACGCTCATAGCGAATTATATACCCGGCTTCGGAGAGAACTTTTTCTAGTTTATTAAGCGTGGCTTGATTAAGTTTCAAAAAATTATAATTTAATATTATCGACTACAAATTTAAAGCAAAAAGGAACTAATAAAGTCATTCTTAAAATGTCGATAAATATCCTTTCGTGAAATTGGGATGTTATTATTTATTCTTACATCAGGTAACGTAATTTTAGGATAATTAATGGTCATCTACTTGCTATTCCAACACGAAACAAAGTCAAAATTTATCTATTAATAAAATATATTTGTTGGGAACATTTTAATCAAAAATCAAAACAGTAATGTTGGTACCGGATAAAGACAAAATATTCCCACTTGATAATTATGACCGGCTTTGTTTTTTAAAGAATGTCGTTAAAAATCCTAATATTATTGTTGGAGATTATACTTATTATGATGACTTTGTAAATGTGCAGAACTTTGAGAAAAATGTAAAATATCTTTTTGATTTCATCGGAGAAAAATTAATAATTGGCAAATTTTGTATGATTGCTTCCAATGTATCTTTCATCATGAATGGCGGAAATCATTTGACAGACGCACTTACAAGTTATCCTTTTGCCATTTTCGGAAATGGTTGGGGAAACGCAATGGAAGGAAAAGCATATCCCAATAAAGGCGACATAATTATTGGAAACGACGTTTGGATTGGTTATAATGCTACAATAATGGCGGGTGTTACTATTGGTGACGGTGCCATAATTGCTACCAATTCCACAGTAATCAAAAATGTGACGCCTTATTCCATCGTGGGTGGAAATCCTGCCAAAGAAATAAAAAAGAGATTTACACAGGAAAAAATTGCCAGGCTTTTAGAAATCAAATGGTGGAACTGGGATATTGATAGAATAACCAGAAATATTCAGAATTTGACTGGTGAAAATATTGAGGATCTGATTTAATTACAATCGAAAGACTTATAAACTCCTGCTGCTGTGATTTTGCTTGAATATATGAAAACTGCATACTTTAATATTGATCGAAATAGAACCACAGCGTTGAATGCGTTTGCTACCGGATAGAAGGCCCTGCTGAGAATTTGTGCAGATGGTTTTGTGGCGGAGGACTTTTGATGGCCTGATAACAGGCCCTATGAAAAATAAAAATTAACCATGGATTTACAATATTTCCCCGGCAACAGATATTAATAAAATACCCGCTTCTTTTGGAAACGGGTATTTGTTATTTAAAAAAGATGGAAGATTAATCTTCTACTTTCATTTTACCTTTCTGTTTTGCTACAATCTCTTCTGCTACTGCATTTGGCGCAGGCGCATAATTGCTGAATTCCATAGTTGAGGTTGCACGACCACTACTCAAAGAGCGAAGTTGTGTTACATAACCAAACATTTCGCTCAATGGCACTTTCGCTTTAATTACCTGTACACCATGCCTTGTGTCCATACCTTCAAGCATACCGCGACGACGATTTAAGTCACCTGTAACATCACCCATATACTGATCAGGAGTCAACACTTCTATTTTCATGATTGGCTCCAACAAAACTGGTTTTGCTTTGCGACCAGCCTCACGATAACCTTGCTTGGCACACAATTCAAATGACATTGCATCAGAATCGACCTGGTGGAATGAACCATCAAAAACGCGAACTTTCATGCTTTCCATCGGGTAACTTGCTAATACACCTGTAGTCATTGAAGTTTCAAAACCCTTCTGAATAGCAGGAACAAATTCTTTTGGAATAGATCCACCAAATAAACCATTTACAAACTGGAAGTTTCCTTTGTCTTCTTTCAAAAACTCTTCATCTGCAGGTCCGATTTCAAATTGGATATCAGCAAATTTACCACGACCACCTGTTTGTTTTTTCAACACTTCACGGTGTGTGATTGTTTGTCTGAATGCTTCTTTATAGGCAACCTGAGGTGCGCCCTGGTTGATTTCTACTTTAAATTCACGCTTCAAACGGTCAATGATGATTTCCAAATGCAATTCACCCATACCACTTAAAATAGTCTGTCCTGTTTCTTCGTCAGTTCTTACTCTCAATGTAGGATCTTCTTCTACTAACTTAGAAATAGCCATTCCCATTTTATCAACGTCAACTTGTGTTTTAGGCTCTACTGCGATCGCAATTACCGGTTCTGGGAATGTCATTGCTTCCAATACGATCGGATTGTTTTCATCACAAAGTGTATCACCTGTTTTGATATCTTTAAATCCAACTGCTGCACCAATATCACCTGCGGTAATAAAATCTACCGGGTTTTGCTTATTGGCGTGCATCTGCATGATCCTGGAAATTCTTTCATTCTTTCCTGTCCTTGTATTCAATACATAAGAACCGGAATTTAATTTTCCGCTATAAGCCCTGAAGAATGCCAAACGACCTACAAAAGGATCTGTCATAATCTTAAATGCCAAAGCACTAAATGGTTCTTTTATATCACAATGGCGTAAAACCTCTTCACCATTATCAGGGTTAATTCCTTTAATTGCTTCAATATCCATTGGACCTGGTAAATAACGAACGATTGCATCTAATGCTGCCTGTACACCTTTATTTTTAAAAGATGAACCACACATCATTGGAATAATGGAGATATCAATTGTCGCTTTACGAATTGCAGCATGTATTTCATCTTCAGTAATTGAATTAGGATCATCAAAAAACTTTTCTAATAAATTCTCATCATAATCAGCAACAGCTTCCACCAAATGTTGTCTCCATTCATTTACATCCTCCACCATATCTTCAGGAATAGGAATTTCCTTGAAAGTCATTCCCTGTGTTTCATCATCCCATACAATGGCTTTCAAGGTAATCAAATCTACTACTCCTTTAAAATTCTCTTCAGCACCTATTGGTAATTGTAAAGGCACCGCTTTTGCGCCCAACATTTCTTTTACCTGCTTTACCACGTTTAAGAAATCAGCACCCGAACGGTCCATTTTATTTACAAATCCAATGCGGGGAACTTTATATTTATTAGCCTGGCGCCAAACAGTTTCACTCTGAGGCTCTACCCCACTTACTGCACAAAATAATGACAATAAACCATCCAATACACGGAGAGACCGTTCCACTTCTACAGTGAAATCCACGTGACCCGGTGTATCAATAATATTAAATTTATACTGGTGAGTATCAGGTGTTTTTTCTCCCTGTACCAATGGAAAATTCCAAAAGCAGGTAGTAGCAGCAGAAGTAATTGTAATACCACGCTCCTGTTCCTGTGCCATCCAGTCCATTGTAGCAGCGCCATCATGCACTTCACCAATTTTATGGTTTACACCTGTATAATACAGAATACGTTCTGTAGTAGTAGTTTTGCCTGCATCAATGTGAGCTGCAATACCAAAGTTTCTTTGAAATCTTAAGTCGGCCATTTGTTGCCTTTGTTTTTATTTTTATAAAATGTAATTAATGATTTATCGTTTTGTACTATTTAAAACTGAACATAAATCACGAACAGCTTTTCATTTTTCAACTATTTGTAAGACCAAATAAAATTGAGGGCGCGAAGGTACGATTTTTTATAAAATAATTGCTTAGTTTTTGAACTAAAATTTTGAGGAATTAAATGTTTAACAAATGGAATACGAAAACATTTGACCATAATAAAAAAATCAAATCAAAAAAAAATCCCATCGATTTTATTCAAAGGGATTTTAAAATTTAATCTTAAAATACTAAGTTCTAAAGTGAGCAAATGCTTTGTTAGCATCAGCCATACGGTGTGTATCTTCTTTCTTTTTATATGCTGCTCCTTCACCTTTGCTTGCGGCTACTATTTCATTCGCTAATTTTTCTGCCATGCTACGACCGTTTCTATCACGGCTGTATTTAATAAGCCATTTGATGCTTAATGAAGTTTTTCTATCTGCACGTACTTCGGAAGGAATCTGGAAAGTAGCACCACCAATACGACGGCTTTTTACTTCCACACCGGGTGTTACATTTGCCAAAGCTTTTTTCCATACCTCATATCCATCTTCATGGGTGATAGTTGATACTTTATCCAGGGCATCGTAGAAAATTGTAAAAGCGCCACTTTTTTTTCCTTGCCACATTAAATTATTTACAAAACGAGTCACCAGTTTATCCTGGAATTTAGGATCAGGAGCTAAGGGAAGTTTTTTTGCTTGTGCTTTACGCATTGTTCTTATTTATTTTTCTTCTGAAGAAATCAGAAAATGTTATTTTATTTTTTTGAGTTAAAAAGAATAGAAGCCTATTTCTTGGCCTTTTCTTTCTTAGTTCCGTATTTAGAACGGCTTTGTTTACGATCTTTTACACCTGCAGTATCAAGACTACCACGCACGATATGATAACGTACACCTGGCAAATCTTTAACCCTTCCGCCACGAAGTAATACGATTGAGTGCTCCTGGAGATTATGACCTTCTCCCGGTATGTAAGCGATCACCTCAATTTTATTTGTCAACCTAACTTTAGCTACTTTACGTAATGCTGAATTTGGTTTCTTCGGAGTAGTAGTATATACCCTTGTACATACACCACGGCGTTGCGGACAAGCATCAAGCGCTCTTGATTTGCTCTTGGCTTTAATGATTGTTCTTCCTTTTCTTACTAATTGTTGTATTGTAGGCATTCTTTTTACCTTATTTTTTTTGGACGGCAAAGGTAAGTGGAGGAATATGAAAAACCAAAAAATATTTTTTCTTCCGGCAAATATATTTACCAAATTATCCTTTCAGCAAAATTATTTAAATGAATAACGAATAAAAAAACCGTATTTTCAATACGAAAATCCTGTTTTTTTATAAAATTGAATAAACTAATTTTTTTAAATTTTAACCATCCAGTTAAATGAATCCTCTCCTATTCCATATTTAATATCATCCATTCTTTTTTTAATCTGCGGTGCAATTTTTGCTTCCTCCACATTGAAATTCATCACAAAATCTTTGTACCTTAATTCTCTGATCATTGAAATTGTCACTGCAGTACCTGTTCCAAATACTTCATGGAGCTCCCCTGCTTTATAAGCATCTTCAATTTCATCAATGCTTAATCTTCTTTCTTCCACCTCTACACCCATATCATGTAAAAGTTTGATGGTGCTATCCCTGGTAACTCCTGCCAGGATCGTTTCCTGTGCCAGAGTGGGCGTAATTGCTTTGTTACCAATGATGAAAAACACATTCATCGTGCCGCATTCCTGTACATATTTATGCTCGAATGCGTCAGTCCAAAGTACCTGGTCGTATCCTTTTCTTTTCGCTTCTGCTGTCGGGAACATGGCAGCGCCATAATTACCGGCGGCCTTAGCGGAACCTACTCCTCCCGGAACCGCTCTTACGTATTGCTCTTCTACATAAATACGCATTGGCACATTATAATAAGGACCCGTGGGACTAAGAATGATCAAAAATTTGTATTGCTTACTGGTATGAACGCCTATAAGGGGATCACTGCTAAACATAAAAGGCCTTATATACAAGGAATGATCTGAAAACCCGGGTACCCAGTTTTTATCCATCTTCACTAACTCTTTCATTCCATCAATAAAAATTTCCTCAGAAATTTCAGGCATTTCCATTCTTTTTGCTGAAAGATTAAATCGTTTAAAATTTTCTTCCGGCCGGAAAATCCTTACCTCTCCATCTTCTCCCTTATAGGCCTTTACGCCTTCAAATATAGCCTGGCCGTAATGTAAAGCAGCAGTTGAAGGATCTAGCGATAAAGCCTGGTAAGGTTTTATTTCTACAGTTTCCCATTTGCCATTATCGTAATTAACTTCAAGCATATGGTCTGTGAAATATTTTCCAAAAGGGATATTTTCTAATGAAATTTCGCCAATCCTGCTTTCTTTAATTTCAGTAATTATAAAATCATCTGTATCAATCATATCATTAATTTTGTTGCAAAGAAACGAAAAATTCAGAAGGTAATTTTTAAAAAATGGGTATAGACAACATCGAATTAACTTCTTCTATTTGTCAATCATTGTTTTCAGATAAGCTGGTAGATACTAAATCCCCAGCGACAAGTGACACTGATTTGAAAAATAATGACATTGCATTCCTGGGAGAGAATAGAAAAAAAATTATCTTTTTAGTGAATAATGACAGAGAAAAATATCTCAGCAGTGAAGAATTGAAGGTTTTAGACAATTTATTGATTGCCTGCAAAATGAAAATGGAAGATATTGCATTAGTCAATTTTTATCCTTTTCGGGATATTAATTATGAAATATTGACTGAACATTTCGGCGCAAAATATATTTTGATATTCGGAATAAGCTGTTCGCAATTATTTTTGCCATTTAACATTCCGGATTATCAAATTCAAAAATTCCAGGAGCAAATTTATTTGTTCAATCCACCATTCAGGGATTTATTAACCAATAAAAATGCAAAAATGGAATTATGGAATTGTCTTAAAAAAATGTTCCTTCAATGAATCAACAATGGATACACTCATCTTTGCAACAAATAATCCTAATAAGGTAAAAGAGGTTAAAAGCTTATTAAACAGTAGGTTAGTTGTATTGTCACTATCTGATGCAGGAATTATTATCGATATCCCGGAACCATTTGATACGCTTGAAGAAAATGCTTACGAGAAAGCAAGGGTTATTCATGAAATCACAGGAAGCAATTGCTTTGCCGAAGATACCGGGCTAATGGTAGCATCTTTAAATGGTGAGCCTGGTGTAAAAAGTGCACGATACGCGGGAGAGAATAAATCAGCAGAAGAAAATATCGATAAATTACTTTTCAACCTAAAAGATAAATCAAACAGAAAAGCGCAATTTAAAACCATCATAAGCATTATTATTGGTGATACTCATCATATTTTTGATGGAATTTGTAAAGGAATCATTACTTATGAAAGAAAAGGTAGATCGGGATTTGGCTATGATTCCATTTTTGTACCTGAAGGATCTGCCAAAACTTTTGCAGAAATGACTCTTGAAGAAAAAAACATTTTCAGTCACAGAAAAAAAGCATTTGAAAAATTAATGAACTTTTTAACACATCCATAAATAATCCAATCGTATTTTACGCAAAACATTTGTTTTAAAATTTGAATCTAAAAAGCAACTATATACCCTCTGAATCCGACTTAATACAGGGTTGTATCAACAAAGATCGTTTGATGCAACGACAATTATATGATACCTACTCTCCAAAAATGTATGGTGTTTGTCTCAGGTACGCAGGAAATGAAAACGATGCCAATGACATTTTACAGGAAGGTTTTATAAAGGTTTATAAGAATATTGGTAAATTTAGAAGTGAAGGAAGTTTTGAAGGTTGGATAAGGCGAATATTTGTGAATACGGCCATTGAGCATTATCGAAAAAAGGTGAAAATGTATAATGTAACCGAAGCGCAGGAAAATACAATAGTAGATAAAGAACTTACGGCGCTTGATACATTGGCAACGAAAGATATTATGAAAATTGTGGATGAGCTATCACCGGGATATAAAGCAGTTTTCAATATGCATGTAATTGAAGGATATTCTCATAAAGAAATTGCTGATATTTTGGGAATTACAGAAGGTACAAGTAAGTCACAGTTAGCCAGGGCAAAAGGTGTTTTAAGGAATCTGATAGAAACCAGGATTAATAAAAAGAACAACGACAGTATTACTTTATAGTATTATTATGGATAATTTTAAAGATAAATTGTATCAACTTGAAGTCACTCCTCCGCCTGATATGTGGAGTAAAATAGAAGCCAGTCTTGACGATGAAAAAGTTATTCAATTACCTGGAATCAGAAAGAGGTCTACTTTTTTATTTTACGGAATCACGGCTGCTGCAGCTATAGTCATACTACTAATAAGCGGAATATTTTTTTCAAAAGATAAAAAAATCCAAAATGTAGCCCAGGTGCAACCGGTAACGCAAAAACAACCATTAACACCCGTAATAAATAAAGATTCTATTGTGCAAAACCAGGAGATCTTAGAATCCATCATAAAAACAAAAAAGAATAAAAATTTAATCGCTGCTGTAACGCCTCGCAAAGAAGGAGGTAAAAAAGAATATATCACCATCGCCGGTGCCGAAGGTCAACCTGTAAGGATATCTAAAAAAGCGGCTACGCTTATTATTTCAGCAGACGACGAATATCCACCCAAAGCAAAGTGGGACAAACAAATAGACGAGTGGCAACAAATTATGCTTGATAATACGCTCTCTCCAACACCCACTAACCTGATGGATATTATGCAAAAAGCTGCTAACCTGGAGTAAATGGCACGACTTAAATTGCAAATAACAGGAAAAGAGTTGGCTACTTTTCGTATCCCCGTCAGAATTACAGATATCAATTATGGTAATCACCTGGGCAATAATGCCATGGTAGAAATTATTCATGAAGCAAGAATGCAATTTCTACAACTCCATGACTTTACAGAATTACAAGCAGGAGGCACCGCTTTAATCATGTCTGAACTATCGGTAGAATTTAAACAGGAATCTTTTTATCAAGATATCCTGATGATTTCTGTTTACTGTGGGGAAATAAGCAGGGTTGGCTTTGAATTATTTTACAAAATTTCTGTCACAAGAGACGGAAAAACTATTTTGATAGCTAATGCAAAGACAGGAATGGTATGTTTTAATTATGAGCAAAGAGTAACTGAATCTGTCCCTGAAGGTTTGAAAGCAATTTTAAAGTAAGGGTAACCATTCTTATCGCAATCAAATAAACTAAATCCTAAAATTGATATATTGGTACATCTGATTATTTCCACCTAATCAAAAGCTTCCTTATTCCACAAGAGGCCATATTTATTTATTCTCCTTATCCAGGTATAAATTAAAAGTATCACCTCTTAGTCCAATTCGCATTGTTTCTAACGGAATCACTTCTGTAGGTGCTATATTTCCAAGATTTGCATTACAGCCCACCAATTCAAGAAAATACAATTGTTGAGCTTTCTGAGGAGCTTCCCACAAAATTTTTTCTCCCGGTATTTGGGTTAATATTTCCTGTACTAGACCTTCTCTCACCTCGCCTGTACCACGGTAAATCCCCACATTTCCCGCTTCACGTGCTTCTGCGATCACATAAGTAGAACCAGCTTCTAATTCAGCTTTCATCTGGCGAATCCATTTATAAGGAGGAATAATGTGGGTGGCATCCTTGCTACCTACCTCACTCAATACAGTGCCATGCTTTGTCAATTTTTCAATATAACCACATTTTTCGGTATGAGGTATCGTAATAGATCCATCACTTACCTCCATATGGATAATATTATAGTCTTCGCAAAGTTGAATGTAGCTGTTGAATTGATTTCTGATAATAAAAGCTTCAAACAAAGTACCACCAAAATAGACAGGAATATCAGCAGCCTGGTACAATTCAATTTTTTCTCTTAAATTGGGTGTCACATATGCGGTACCGAATCCAAGTTTCAAAATATCTATGTGCGGACCACCAACACTAATCATGTTCCTGGCTTCTTCGATACTAAGGCCTTTGTCCATTACCATTGTCAAGCCATAATTTCTGGGCTTAGGTGTTCTGAAAGGAATTTGATCTAAATTAAAATTCATTGCATTATTTTTAAAAACGACGCAAAGATAGTTTTCAAAATGGATCCTATTATGAATTTTTTTTTACTTCTATAATAGTGAGTCAGCATTTTATATATAGCAATTCAGGATTGAAATGTAAAGAGGTTTACTTTTTTTTGCGAGATTTATAAGAGCTAAGTAATTCTGCTACAGCGTTATTCTGTAAAATCGAAGGATTCAATTCTATAAATTGTTTAGCCATATTTGGGGCTTCACGCATACCCACATTCAATTGCAATAACGCTTCTTTTGACTTACCTAATTCAAATAAAACGGCAGCCTCATAAAATATAAAAAGGGGTTTTTCATTTGTATTTAGACGTGCTGCTTTCACCTGGTCAAGTGCTTCTTCAAAAAATTCAGCATCATAAAGGCATTTTATCAAATTCTTCCACCCTTTCACATTACGCGGTCTCATTTTTATAAATTGAGTCAGGTGAATGACCGCATCCTTTACACGATCCAAATTCATATAACACTCCGCCAATGCTAAATGGTAATCAGCCTGTAACCGATTAATGCTCATTGCAGTATTTAAATTCTTAATCGCACTTTCCCAATATCGCTCTTGCATATATGTAAGAGCTATCTTATAATAAAGATGGCTATCCATCGAATTTAAATGAACCGCTTTCCTATAATGAAACCTGGCCTGTGCAGGATTTTTCAATTTCTCATAACAATGCCCGATTGCCTCGTAAATAACTGTTTCCGGCATGGAGAGTTCAAGTACTTTTTGCAGGACTTCAATGGCTTCTTTATATTTTCTTAAGCGCAGGTAGGCATCCCCGATATTACGGTAAGCATAATCAAATTTCTCATCTATGGCTACGGCATATAAATACGCATCAATTGATTTTTCATATAATTTCAAACCCTGGTAAGCCGCTCCCATATTGAACCACGCAAGTTGGCAAAAAGGATGCTCATCAATTATTTGTTGGTGCAATTGAATACTTTCTTCATTTCTACCAGTATAATCTGTCCAAAAACAAATCTTATAAAGTGCTTCCTCATTGGAAGGGTCATACTGCAGTATTAATCGTAAACAATCGAATACTTTTTCGAAATCTTCATAGTCATCATACACATCAGCGAGTTCAAAAAGCATTTCAATTTTATCGCTGCCCTCAAAAGTATGAATAGCATCCTCAAGGATAGAAGCAGCTTTTTCGTGATTGTCAAGTGCTAAATAAACATCCGTCTTTAAAATATACAGATTGATATCATTGTTGTCAAAAATTTCCGCTTTTTCTAAAACAGATAGCGCTTCCATATATTGCTGGGATGCAATTAAAATATCTGCCTTTTTAATTAATAATGAAGCAGAATAAGGATATTGCGTAATACCAAATTCTGCTGCTTCAAGTGCATAAGGCAGGTTTTCATTTTCGTCAAAATAGTCTATGAGTCTTTCAAAAGATTCTTCCTCTAAAAAATCAAATTTCTTTCCTGCTTTGAAATTATTATATTGCATTAATAATTCCTTCATTTCTTCTTTATCTTGCCTGTAGGGATTATCTCTCATCTTTTAAATGTTAACTACAAAGTACCGATTTTTTTAGATCAAAAAAATTAAAAAACCATTCGTACGCTTACCCTTCATAAAAAATATGACGAACGGAAATAAAAAATGATAAAAAAATCTTATTTCTGTTAATAATAGTCTAATTTTACACAAATGAAAAAATATACCAAAATATTAATGGTGATTTTACTCTTTTGTGGGGCATATCTTTTTGCCTCAGCCGACAGAGGTGGATTTGGTAAAAAGAATAAGGCACAATTAAATATTAATACATCAGTTAACTTAAGAAATTCTATTGCTTTTAATTTAAAGTCAGGTATTACCTACAGGGGTAGTTTCTTAACAAACCAGGAAAAAGTTGGCTCTTTTATGGTTAATGAAGCTGTAATATCTTATAAAAAAGGAAACACGATTTACCTGATTCCTTACAAACAAAAAATGCTATTACCCGAATATACTCAGCGTGATGGTTATAAATTAATTATCAGGTCCAGATAATAAGAATGTAGGAAGGAGAGATTTATAAACCTGCTTTACGCAGGTTTTTTTGTCTACAAGATATTTTCTATTTCGATTATTTAATCCAAAATAGTTTAAAATATTATCCTTGCAATAAAAATATTACAGGCTTTTTTTGCAAATCCGGCTTTTGCGTTCTCCATTCACTAATTGGTTTTGTTTTAATCCATTCATCTGAGGCTGTAATTTGTGAAGCAATGCAAAAAAGAGTGGTTGGTTTTGCATTTTGCAAAACTGCGTTGATAATTTTATCATTTCTAAAAGGTGTTTCAATAAATATTTGCGTACAGTTTCTTTTTATAGACTCACTTTCCAATTCTTTGATTTTTTTACTTCTTTGGTATTCATCAATAGGCAAATAGCCATGAAAACAAAAGTGCTGGCCATTCAAACCACTCGCCATCAAAGCCAATAGAATGGAATTAGGACCAACCAAGGGTTTAATCTCTACATTTAATTTTTGCGCTTCTCTTACGAGTACCTGTCCGGGATCAGCTACTCCCGGACACCCGGCTTCACTGATTATCGCAATATTTTTACCGGCCTTTATACATTTCACAAAAACATTTAATTCTTTAACATACAATTCCTTATTGTTTTCTGTTGATTTCCCAACCGTATGCCATTCATAATCATCAATCACTATATCCCTTTCCATAGATTTTAAAAATCGGCGGGAAGTCCTTTCATTTTCAGCAAAAATTACACTGCATTTCTTAACAGCTTCCATTACATAGGGTGGAATAGTTTCAGTCGCATTTTCAGATAGAAAAGAGGGAATCAGGTAAATCATATTTTTTCATTGACAGGATTATTAATATCTTTTTGAAGGCTAAGTGTAGCAGCAATCACGGCGTACCCGGGAGCAAATACCCAACCGACCAGTGGCAATGTATGCATTATATAAAAAATCATTCCATTGCCAATAGCTAAACCCTTGTGGTGATTGATAAATTCTGCGCTATGAGAAGAAGACAAATCTCTCCGCTCATTTGTATAATCCAGCATTGAAAAGCCAAAATAATAACACTCCACAAAAAGCGCAAGCAAAGGGGTGATCCAGCCAAAAAATGGAATTAGGGCTAAAAATAAAATGGATAAACTATATACTGTCTGCCAAACCGTATTCTTAAGAGCAATTTTTATTCCCCTGGCTATGTCAGTAAAATATCTTTTCCACAAAAAAGGATAATCCTTATTCAAAATGATGGCTTCGGTTTTTTCGCTTAAATATGCAAATACTGGTGAACCAACTATCAGGAATACGTATTTAAATACTGAGAAATAAAACATTAATAACACTAACTGCAATATTAGCCAACCAAAAATAAATATGAAGTTGATCCAGGAAACATTCTCTCTTTTTAACCATGCTTTTATTCCTGTCTCAGAGAAAACAAAATCTATAATGAAGCCGGCAGATTCCCAGAAAAAATAAATGCCGGCCATAAAAAGAAGTGCATAGATAATTCCCGGAAATAGAATCCATTTCCATAATTTATTTTTGACAATAAATTGGTGTGCCTTAGAGTAGGATTGGATTGCAATAATGATTTCTTCGAGCAAAAGATGTATTTTTCCTTTAAAAGGTGCGATTCAAATTGGCTTTTAGTATTTCGGTCAGTGGGGACACTGACCGAAGGCTGGCCGTGGTTCATGTCGCCACTATCCACAATGAGGCTGCGACAATTTGAAATGCACCCACTTAGATGTGTCTAAACAAATATAATTTACTTTGTGTAGAAAGAAATTTTTTTATAACCGAATCTATGAAAAAGTTACCAGAATCATTTTATAACAGGAGTGATGTATTGCAGATATCAAAAGAAATGTTAGGGAAAATAGTAGTAACTAATATTGATAATTTAATCACCTCAGGGCGCATCGTAGAAACTGAAGGTTACGTGGGAGTAACTGACAAGGCATCACACGCGTTTGGCGGGCGTAGAACTGCACGTAATGAACATATGTATGCCGGCCCTGCAACAGCTTACATTTATGTATGCTATGGAATGCACCAAATGCTCAACGTAGTGACGAACGAGAAAAATATTCCCGATGCTGTTTTAATCAGGGCCATAGAGCCTGTATCAGGATTAGAAATTATGAGTAAACGCACAGGTAAACGACCTACAGATAAAACTATCGCACGTGGGCCCGGTAATGTAGGAAAAGCACTTGGAATTAATAAACAACTATCGGGAATCTATTTATTAGATAACCAAATCTACCTGTTGGAAGATCGTCATTCTATTACCAATGAGGAAATAGGCATAAGTAAAAGAATAGGTGTGGAAAGTGCAGGAGCAGATGGTTTGTTGCTATACAGATTTTATGTAAAAGGGAATGTATTTGTTAGTGGAAATAACCGTTAAATCTATCGTACTTTTCATTTTAAAAAGTTTATTAATCTAACATATCGTAAATTTGCTGCCTACAATAAAAAAAATCAAAAAATTATGGAATCAGTTAAGGTAGCAATCAATGGTTTTGGCAGAATAGGCCGATTAGTCTTTAGACAAATTTACAACATGGAAGGGATCGATGTTGTTGCAGTCAATGACCTCACCTCACCAAAACAATTGGCTCATTTATTAAAATATGATAGCGCCCAGGGAACTTTTCAGGCTGAAGTGAAGCATACGGATGATGCGTTGATAGTAAATGGTAATGAGATAAAAATATATGCCCAGAAAGATCCGGCTCAAATTCCATGGGGTTCGCATAATGTAGACGTAGTGATAGAAAGTACAGGATTTTTTGCTGATAAGGATAAAGCCCAGGCACACATAACTGCAGGTGCTAAAAAGGTAGTGATATCTGCCCCCGCAACCGGTGGTGTAAAAACCGTTGTATTTAATGTAAATCATAATATTCTTGATGGTAGTGAAACTATAATTTCCTGCGCATCATGTACTACAAACTGTCTTGCGCCAATGGCTAAAGTATTGAATGACACTTTTGGCATTAATGCCGGGTTTATGACCACAATTCATGCTTATACAAACGACCAAAATACATTAGATGCGCCTCATCCAAAGGGAGATTTAAGAAGAGCTAGGGCTGCAGCCCAGAATATTGTTCCTAACAGTACAGGTGCAGCAAAGGCAATAGGATTAGTGCTTCCTGAAATAAATGGAAAATTAGACGGTGTGGCGCAAAGAGTACCGGTTATTACCGGATCACTTGTTGATCTTACATGCATGCTTGATAAGAAGACTACTATTGAAGAAGTGAATGCTGCAATGAAAGCTGCTGCTGATGAAAGTTATGGTTATAACGAAGATGAAATTGTGAGTACAGATATTATCGGAATGCACTTCGGTTCTTTATTTGATGCTACTCAGACAAAGGTACTTACAGTAGGTGATCACCAATTAGTGAAAACAGTAGCCTGGTATGATAATGAGATGAGTTATGTTTCTCAATTAGTAAGAACCGTTCATTATTTCGGTGAGCTTATGAATAAATAATATCCTCCTTAAAACAGGATCTAAAACTACATAAAAAAATCCTCCGGATCTCCGGGGGATTTTTTTATTGGACTTTAAAAGTTTAGATCATAAGAAAATTACTTCTTTTTTAAACCTGATAGGTATTGATCCAACGCTGCGGCCATACTGGGAATTTTGGGCAATGGTGAGATGATATCCGGCTGATAACCTGCCGCGAGAACAGCCTTTCTTGTATTATCGCCAAAAGCACCAATCAATGTTGTTCCCTGAACGAAGGAAGGACAGTTTTGTACAAAACTTCTTATACCCAATGGAGTAAAGAAACAAATAATATCATATTTGTGCTTCTTAATAATAGCCTTCACATCGTTAGAAATAATTTCATAAAGAACCGGGGTAGCATAATCACAACTGTTGGCACTTAACCAGGTTGTAATCTCACTATCAAAAGCTGAGGAACATGGATAAAGGAATTTTTCTTCATTCTTAAACCTGCTTATTTCATTTAATAACCCTTTATTAGTTCCTTCTTCATCAAAGAAAACTTTACGTTTTCGATATAAAATAAATTTTTGTAAGTAAAGTGCAACTGACTCGGTTACACAAAAATATTTGATTTCTTTGGGTACCGTAATTCTCATTTCCCCACAAATCCTGAAAAAGTGCTCAATTGAATTTCGGCTTGTAAATATAACTGCTGTATAGGATAAAATATCGATTTTTTGCTTTCTGAAATCTTTAGAAGAAACCGGTGCTACGCTAATAAAAGCCTCAAACTCCAGGTTAACTTTAAACCTGCGCCCTAATTCAAAATAAGGAGACTTTTCACTTTCCGGCCTTGCCTGGGTGATTAGTATATTATGTATGTCCTTCAAAATTTTACTTTCCTGGGTAATTAATATATCCATAATTGAACTCCTGTGTACGAATGCAAAGTTAAGTGAATTTTAAATTTTTTAAGATAACGATTTGACCGGGAGCATTTTAAACTATTTTATCAGCTATATGATTCAAAGTTTGCATTCTATTAAAGCAAATAAAGCAATTCAAAATAATTGAGAAAAATTTAAACATCCTAAGGTAAATTACAAACAAAATGTTTCAAATAAAACCTCATTAATTTAAACTACTTAATAAGAAAGTCTATTCCTGCAGTTAATTTACGATAAAAAATAATGAACAGATTTAGTTAAAAAGAATTTAGGATGAATCGAAAGGCTATTTGAACTTAGTAAATTAATGACTAGCCAATAACTGGACAAGAGAAATTTTATAAAACATAATCTACAGCTATTTTATACAAAATCATCAATGGCAGAATTTCAGCGCCGATAACATAGATAATAAAATGAAAGGCATTAAGTCTTAGCTTATGATCTAATGATCCATAACTTTTCACATATCTCGCCAGGAAAAATAATCCAAGCAACAGAAATGAGATGGTTGTACTAATTCCAATCCAGGAGGAATTAGAAAAAGCAAGTAGAATGATAAATGGAATCAACAAAATACCAATGATCTTATTGACAAGGAAAATCACAAAAATATAATTATTCGCCGTGGATTGAATACCTCCCACCCAACCCATAAATTTGATGATAAGATATTTGACCAGGTAAATAAGACCAATTAAGCCAATACAAACAGGTAACAAAAAATGAGTGCTCACCAATCTTTTGGGACTATAATGAGTAAATAATAACCAGGCATATAGTCCTGCAGACAAAACAAATAAAATATTGAGAATAAAGGAAGGAAGTTTTGCCTGAACTAATTGATCAGTTAATTGGCTTTGGCGTAGTGAGGTATTAAAAAAAACCCTAAAAAGATTATTAAAATATCCATAATAAAAGGTTTTAAACAATCCCACAAACAAGATCAATAAACAAATTGAATAAAACAAGATCTCTTTGCCATTTTGCTTTCTTTCCAGTTGTAAAAAATAAACAGGCGCTTGTTTGATATTGATAAACCTATTTTGTAATAATAGTTTGTAGGATGTATTTGTTTGATACGCTTTTATGGTAGTAACAGGAATAGTATCAGTTAGTGCCACCTGGCTGAGGGAGTCAGTCAGCATTGAATCTTTTAAACTGACAATTGTTGGCGCAATTTGCTGATGCGCAATTACTGGTTTAGATATTCTGCTGGTCGTGACAGAATCCATGACTTTTGTAACTGCAGTAAGCAGGGCCAAAGAATCTGTCCTTTTTTTATTGATAATTGAATCAATAATATGGGCTTTTTTACGATCTGTTCTTATTTTCCACAGGGAATCTGCTTTTCTTTTATTGATAATAGAATCCCGGGGATTTGTACGGACGGCAGGCTTCTTTGGAACTACAGGGGAAGTTTGCTTCGGAAGGGAATCTTTCACCTGGGCATGTAGAAATTGACTATTAAACAACAATAATGCAGTCAACAAAAAAATTATACGCATGTTCATCTTCATCAAAAGTAGTTGATATAGCCAAAATG